>CAYSHN010000014.1:0-18498 GCA_964430815.1 uncultured Calditrichota bacterium
GACACACTCTGGACAAAAACGTTCGGAGGAGATGGTGATGATGGGGGTTGTTTAGTCCAGCACAATGCCGATGGAGGATATGTAATAACTGGATGGACGTCTTCCTTTGGTGCTGGTAGTAATGATATTTGGTTGATTAAAACAAATGCCAGTGGTGATACGCTCTGGACAAAAACATTTGGGGGAGATGGTAGTGATATTGGTTATTCAGTCCAGCAAACTATAGATGAAGGATATATTATAACTGGTCTAACATATTCATTCGGCACTGGTGACGCCGATATCTGGATGATTAAAACTAATTCCGCTGGTGATACCCTCTGGACTAAAACGTTTGGGGGAAATGATTATGATGGTGGTTATTCAATCAAACAGACTAAGGACGAAGGGTATATTATAGCTGGATATAAAGAAGTAGGCTACGAGAATACTGATGTTTGGTTGATTAAAACTGGTGTTTCTGGTGATACGCTCTGGACAAAAACGTTTGGGGGAAGTGGTTATGATAAGGGATTTTCAGTCCAGCAGACAATAGATGAAGGGTATATTATTGCTGGAGCTACATATTCATTCGGTGCCGGTGGTTATGATATTTGGCTGGTTAAAACCAATGCTTCTGGCGATACACTCTGGACAAAAACATTTGGCGAAAGTGGTTATGAACAGGGTTATGCAGTCCAGCAGACTACAGACGAAGGATATATTATAACAGGATATGCACGTGCAAGGGATATTTGGTTGATTAAAACAGATGCCTCGGGTGATACGCTCTGGACAAAAACATTTGGGGGAAGTTGGGAAGAGTTAGGTCGTTCAGTCCAGCAGACTACAGATGGAGGATATATCATAACTGGATATAAAGATGTCAGCGTTGCTAACAACTGGGATGTTTGGCTTATAAAGACAACTTCTGAGGCTAATAAAGTAATACAAAATGATGATAAACTTATTTCAGGTTATGATCTGGTCCAAAACTACCCTAATCCTTTCAATCCATCGACAACCATTGAATTTACCTTACCAAAATCAGAATGGGTAACATTAAAAATATTTAATGTTCTTGGTCAGCAGGTATCAATACTGGTATCAGATCAATTAAATCCAGGTTTGTATAAATTCGAATGGCAGGTAGATAATATGCCAAGCGGCATTTATTTCTGCAGATTAATGGCAGGAAAAATTGAGCAAGTACGGAAGATGATACTGTTCAGATAAATAATTGAAGAATTAATCATTCGAAATATTCAAAACCACTTATTATAAAGGAGAAGTCATGAAAAGGTTAATATTATTAATGGCGCTGATATTAATTATGCAATTTATATTTGGTTTTTCCCATCCGGCGATTAAAAATAAAACACCAGGCCTCAACAAAATACAAGGCCTGCCTCAAGCCACGTTGCTAAACATAAGTAACATATCTCACTGGATAGGATCTGACGGACTATCAGCTCATAATCCTAACACAGCTGATGATGGTATTTTTTTCCCCAGACTAACCGCAAATGTTATTTTTGCAGATGGTATTGTCTGGGGTGGGCAGGCATACGATGGTATAACACCGCAGTTGAGGGTCGGTGGCAGTACCTATTATTCCGGGTTACGTCCCGGAGCGATACTGGGAATTGGGACGGGTATTGTGGAAGATCCTAATGATGCTGGAGTAAGGATCTGGCGGGTCCGGTTAGACTGGGGAACTGCAGATTTTTACGATGAAGTTCAAGAACAGGGGGGGTATTTGAGCGCAGAAGAAATACGACAGCAATATCAGACCGATTGGAATGAATGGCCGGCATCAAAAGGAGCCCCTTTTGATGACGTGGATGATGATGGTATTTACAATCCATTGATTGATATCCCGGGAATTCCCGGGGCAGATCAAACTGTCTGGTTTGTGGCCAACGATATTAATGGTTATTCTCTTTACGGATCACCGGCCATAGGGCTTGAAATGCAGGAGACCCTGTGGGCTTACCAAAGACCCGAAAACGATCCTTTCGGAGATATCGTTTTTAAACAGGTCCGTATGATTTACAAAGGCACTGCCAGTACACCCGCAAATTCCACTATCGGAGATATGTATATGTCACAGTGGGTTGATCCGGATATAGGGTATCCTTATGATGATTTTGTTGGTTGTGATTCATTGTATTCAATGGGCTATGGTTATAATGGTTCGTCCAAGGATGTGTATTTTAATGATTATGAATTATCCCCCCCTGCTTTTGGATATATCCTTTTATATGGACCCAAAATATACAGTCCCGGAGACACGGCTCTGGTAAATTTTGAATCCGTACCCGATTACAAGAATTTGTCCATGTCTTCCTTTTTATATTTCAGTGCCGGTAGTCCTGATAATGATCCGCAATTGTATGACTATAGCGGGACCCTGGCCTGGTATAATTTGATGCAAGGATTACGTCCACAATCGGGTGAACCATGGATTAATCCGATCGATGGAAAGGAAACGGTTTATCCGCTTAGTGGAGATCCAATCTCCAAGGAAGGGTGGATCGACGGTATTTCTTACCCGCCAGCTGATCGCAGAATGGGTATGACCAGCGGACCATTCAGTATGGCCCTTGGTGATACTCAGGAAGTTATGGTGGTCTTAATTGGAGAGATTGGTAGCGAGGGTTTTCAAGCATATTTGAAGAACATCGATGGCATGAAAAACAAGGCGAAGAGTATTAAAGGAATTCTAAAAAATAAAATTGCAGTATATATTTCAGCAGAATCTATCACCCCTCTATTTCAAGAAATCCAGTTAAAAGGCTCTTATTTCCTCTTTGATCCGACCTTAACGGTAAATAATATGCAGTGGGCACTCATTACAAAGCCGGAAGGAAGTAATTCAGATCTATCCGAAACAACCGGCGACTCAGTTTACCTCACTCCCGATGTGGAGGGTACTTATAAAATTTCTCTGACAGTAAATACACAGGAAGGATTCTCAGCATCTAATACGGTAGAATTATATGCTTCAGATGATAAACCGCCTGTGGTAAATTTTACCCTGACTCCGGATACCATTATCCTGGGTAATTCACTGCTGGCGGATGGTTCATCTACTTATGATTTAGAGGGGGATAGTCTGACGTTTAATTGGAATAGTACTTCTTCCTACATTGAACTTGGTTATAGTAGTACAGTTTTTGGAACGATTTTGGAAAATGGGAAAAAATATGAGATCGAACCCACCGGTACGGGAGAATATACTGCCTGTTTGAATGTCTCCGATGGTATCTTTGAAAGTAATACAACCAGGGAATTTTATGTAGAGCCAAAGCTGGAAAACATCTCGCTGGTCTATTCCTATCTGGATACAAACTGGTACAGAACAAGTCAGTGTTGTTTTTATGATAATAAATTATTTATGGCCATAGAACCACTCGATATCGTCAGAGTATACAATTTTCAGGAAAATGATATCTCCATTGAAGGGGATATTCATATTCCTGATCCGGTCAAGGTTTATAAAGTTGACAATACTCTTATATATATTGGAACCAGTGGATCTTCAGGTTATTGGGGACCTGGAAAACTGAGTATTTATCAACTGGGTTCGGATTGGGAAGCGACGCCTGTCCTGGAGAATTATCAGCCCGGATCCTTTGATATATCGGGAATGTATTTTAACGATAATTATGTATACCTCATGGATAATTCAACTCTGTACAGGATAGACTTTGAGACAAATCCCGCTTCACCCCAGATTATGGCACAACGTCAATACCCCTATTATGACGCTTGTTATACTGATATTACCGGTCAATATCTTTATGTCAGAGTAATAGACGAGAATTATAACAGAACGACAAAGATTCTAGACAAAGTTTCGCTGGATTATATCTGTGATTTGCCCATGCCAGAAGGTTGGAGAACCCATACCACCGGTGGCACTCTCATGTTCATAGGTATCTATGATACTCTGCAAATATATAGTGTGGCAAATCCCCTGCAACCTGAAAAATTGAGTTCCATCGTTATACCTCAAGCCTTTGATTGGGAAGATGATTTATATTCTCAGTATTCCTGTTCAGGCAAATATGTGAAAAACAATATTCTATCAGTTAGGACCCCAGTTGGGATACAGTTTTACGATATTGCGGATCGTTCAAATCCTCAGCTGAGAGGGGCATGGTATGGCGGGAAATCTGTATCTGTATATGAACATAATGGTGAATATTATATCATGGGATTTGATGTCATTGGTACGATGAAAGATACCTATTTGGGATTGAATAAAGTAAATCTTGATTTTCCTATTTCGATTCCAGAAGAAGAATCTGAGAAATTACCGGAAAAATATGCGCTCACTCAAAATTACCCCAACCCCTTCAATCCGAACACAACACTCGAATTTGCTTTACCTAAAAGTGAATGGGTCACGCTTAAAGTTTTTAATATTCTTGGTCAGCAGGTCACGACACTGGTATCAGAAAAGTTAAACGCAGGTATCCACAAATACTATTGGAAAGCAGAAAAGATGCCTAGCGGGATTTATTACTGTAGAATGAAGGCAGGTAAATTTGAGCAGGTACGGAAGATGATACTACTCAAATAAAAGTAGGTGATTGATCGTTATTACCTCTTTCGGGGTAGGAATACTCTGGAGGGGGTATTTCATTAAAAATAACCAAGTTACCCGATCACTCATGTGTTACAACATTGCTGTTTCCAGGCGAATGTGACGATTATCAGAGTTCTGTGGGACCCCCATCCGTTCCGCCACATATAAACCTCCGAATAGGAGGTTTTTTATTAACTCACGGTCTCGCAGGAAGTTGTTCCGCCAGCTGGCGGAAAGTCTCGCCTGTCCCGATAAGCGAGCGCAGTGAACGATTCGGGATCCGGACCGCTGAAAATCCCATTGTTATTGGGACATATAGCAGTGAGTTTTTTATTTCAAGGTAACGTTATAGTAGTAGATCTATCCGAATTAATTAGAATTATATATCTATAGTTAATTTTAAAGCAGAAGACACAGTTAAATCATAGAGATTTTAGAAATATTTTTGATGAGTATTTGAAATTATTATGATTCAATAAGTGGAACAATCTCGCTCACTTAAATGTCACTTTGTGATAAATAACATTTAAGTCCACTCTGGAGGGCAAACAATAAACTCATTATTGTTGATTTTAATTTTATACTCAAGGATCGCTGATGATAAATGTTTTTTTTTCATTTTCATATAGAAATCACAGGCTTGTTTAAGTGCTTCGGCTCTTCTACCAATAGGTATAATAACTCCAATCTGTTTATTGGGAAATGTTTTTCGTACTGCATTTATGGAAGGAATTAGATCACTATCACCAGAAATGATTATTGCTTTATCATATTTATCTTCAATTGATAATTTGAAAAGTTGAATTGCGATATTTACATCTGTTTGTTTTTCTTCAAATGTTTGATATGTTTTTTTGCAAAGATTACAATATTTATCACGTTTTTTAAATTCACCATACACAACATGAACACCCTTAAACTCATTTGCTTTAATAAATAATTTATGTTTTTTTACTTTGTCAGGATTCCAGGTTGCAAGCGCGGTAAAATATAATATATCAACAATTATTTCATTTTTCGTAATATAAAGAGTAGATAGCTTTGAAAGATCCAGCCATTTGTATTTTCTATATTCAGGATTAACTTTTATCGCGTGATATAAATTGAATCCATCAATGAATACTATAACCTTTTTTTTCATAATTATCCTAAAAATAAAAAAACCCGAGTCCACTAGGAGCTCGGGGCCAATGAGATACAAGATCTCAATGGGATGATGTAATAATATAATATAAGAAATGTTAATTTCAAGCTATTTTTATCCTTGAAATAATTTATGATCAAAGTGTAGAGTTCTACAAAACAAACTTTCAATATTCCTAACAGGACACGTGACTTGGTGGTATAAATTCATGATTTGTATTTCGATGGCGCCCGTGGGCATAATTCTTAGGTACACCGGTTTACAGAATCCTCACATTTAGAACGAATGTTTTTATTGAAGTGCTACAGAATGAATGACTTTAAGTACGCCCTTCGTAGTCTGAATAATCTGGAGGGTGTATTTCAATATAAATGAATTTAAACTCATAGATGCAGGCCGTGCTGTTTTGAGGACAATATGACAATCATCAGAGTTCTGTGGGACCCCCATCCGCCCCGCCACATATAAACCTCCGAATAGGAGGTTTTTTATTAACTCACGGTCTCGCAGGAAGTTGTTCCGCCAGCTCAGGCTGTTGCAGTTCCACTGCAACAGCCTGAAAAGGCGTAACTGATCCCTGCCTGCCGTCAGACATGGCGCCTAGCGGCGTGATTCCAATTTTGTCACTTTGGAAATCTATAACCTGCTTGGGCAAAGAGTGGCGATACTGGTGAATGAAAAACTGCAGGCGGGAAATTATACTGAAACGAAAAAACTGATTTTGTCGAGATAAATAACCCACCTCTGGGTCCCCTCCCTATCAGTCAGGCAGGTGCCGGACTGATAGGGAGGGGATCTGAGGGGAGGATTAGATCACCGGTCGTCTCGATACTCCCCGACCGATAAAATTAAGCGTTGAACAAGCGATAGAATTCTAGTGAATTGGATTGCAAAAAGTCACGAAAATTTCTATTTTGCCAGCGATGAAGCAATTACTACCGCGTTTCTTGTTTACGGGTTTTTTATTACTTGTTTTTCCATGCCTGATCCTGGCACAGGTGAATGACATCCCGCTGCTTCGTTTTAACAAACCACTATCTCAGAATACTGGTACCTGTATTTTTCAAGATCACATCGGATTTCTCTGGATTGGGACAACCAACGGCCTGAACCGGTATGACGGTATGGAGGTTACTATTTATGAAAATGACTCCAAAGACAGCAGCAGCATCTCGAATAATTTTATCCGGAGTATTGCAGAGGCGAAAAATGGCGACCTGTGGATCGCTACAGAGAATGGTCTTAACCGTTATGACCGGGCGAGCAATCGTTTTGTGCGTTATTACTACCAACCTGAAAATGATTTTAGTTTGTCCAGCAACAATATAAGTGATGTGGTAATTGACCGACAGGGGCGGGTCTGGGCTGCTGCCGGGGATCTCTGCTGCTACCGTCCTGATATTAATAATTTTGTCCGCTATCCGGCTGGAACGAACCAAGACGGAAACAGCCTTCTTCAATACCATAATTTTATTTACCAGGACCATACCGGAGATATTTGGTACGGATATTGGAGAGACCTTTATTGTTTTAACCCAAAAAGTGAAAAACTGGAAATCCAAATTAGGGGAGAAGTGCAAATCCGCGGGGATGCTGACTGGCATTTGCATGAACTGCTTGAAGACAGGGATGGATATTTTTGGCTGGCGACCAATAAAGCCGGCTTGCTGCGATTCCACGCGGGTGAAAAGAATCCTGAACCCGAAATTTTTTCCGATGATATTGGCGAAAATGAGTCCTTCAGCGATTACCGCCTGCTGAAACTGTTTCTCGATCATGATAATAATTTATGGGTTAGTTGTGAAAATACTGGCCTGGTCGTACTGGACCGTAACCGAAAAATCACCCACCGCTTGTACAATGTTCCTGACAATGAGCGCAGTATCAGCGGAAATTCTGTATGGTCAATATTTGAAGATGATCAGCACCGCATGTGGTTTGGAATCTGGAATGCGGGAATTTCTTTTTATGATCCTTTTAATGTACAATTCCAACACTATCACAGCAGCAAGGGTACCAGCAATATATCGAATAATATTGTTACTGATTTTCTGGAAGATAACGAAGGAAATATCTGGATTGCAACAGATGGCGGCGGGCTTAATTATTTTGATCGTCAAAAAAGCCGTTTTAGTAGTTACAAACATGATCCTGCTGACCCAAACAGCATCAGCAGCAATGCCGTGCTCAGCCTTTGTTACGATGATAAGGGTAACGTATGGGCCGGTACGTACAACGGCGGTATCGATGTGCTCAATCCCCAAGGTAACAGATTTTTGCACTTCAATCAGGAAAATAGTTCGCTGACCAGTGATAATGTGTTTGACCTGCTCAATGACGGAGCCGGGAATATTTATATCGCTACCTGGGGCGGCGGTTTAAATATTTTTCATCAGCCAACCAAAAAATGGGAAAATTATACAGCCAACCCGACTGATCCCAACAGTTTGTCGGATAATAATATTTTTGTGCTGTACCGCGATAAACAAAATGAAATATGGGTCGGGACAGTTGACGGGTTGAATCTGTTACGTCGTTTTGGAGAAGATAAGGGCCATTTCTGGCGTTACCAGTACTTCCCGAATATTGCCAACGGGATTAGTGATAATCGTATCCAAACCATTTACGAAGACAAACAGGGTCGTTTCTGGGTAGGGACCTCCAACGGATTAAACTTAATGGACCGAAAAGCCGGGACATTTGAAGTATATCGCCATGCGGATGGATTATACACCAATTATATTTCCGGTATCATTGCTGATGACCAGGACAATCTGTGGGTCAGTACACTAAAGGGTATCACCCGTATTGATTCAACTTTTAAAGTTGTCCATCATTATGACATTTCAGACAATCTTCAGGGCGACCAGTTTAACAGAAACGCTGTTTTCAAGACATCAAGAGGGGAACTGCTGTTTGGCGGGACCAATGGTTTTAACCTCATTCAGCCTGAGGATATAAGAAATAATCCGTATCCGCCACGAATCGTTTTAACCGATTTGAAAATATCCAACAAGTCTGTCCCCAGCGGCTGGGAAGGCATCCTGCAAAAAGAAATCAACGAAACGCAACATCTGATGCTTTCGTATAAACATACTGTATTCTCTCTGGAATTTGTAGCCCTGAATTTTACCCACCCGGAAAAAAATCAATATGCTTATATGATGCAGGGATTTGAAACGGACTGGAATTATTCCGGCACGCAGAACAATGCGACCTATACCAATCTTGATGCCGGTGATTATATTTTCCGGGTGAAAGCGGCCAATAACGATGCTGTTTGGAATGAAGCAGGCCTGGCACTGAAAATTACCATCACCCCGCCGTTTTGGAAAACCCGCTGGGCTTATATCTTGTATCTGCTTATGATCGTACTCGCATTCTATTTTGCTATGCGTTACCAGTTAAGACAAGAACGTCTGCGTCATGAACTGGAAATGGAACATATGAAATTGGAAAAGCTTTCGGAAATAGATAAGATCAAATCACGATTTTTCAGCAATGTTTCTCATGAAATTCGCACACCGATCATGCTTATTGTTGGCCCATTGGAAAATTTACTCAAATCGGATAAAGTCATCGCAACCGTGAAAAATAAATTGCGCCTGATTATCCGCAATGCCCAGCGGCTCTCGCGGATGATGAACCAGCTGGTTGATTATTATAAGATTGAATCGCCGGCCTTAAAGTTAAACCTGGCTAAAAATAATATTGTCGAATTCGTCCGGAATATTTTCCTCTCCTTTAAAGAATATGCACGGGATCATAAAATCCGTTTCCGGTTTGAAACAAATATGGAACAGGGCTATACCTGGTTTGACGGCGATAAAATTGACAAAATCATTTATAACCTGTTATCGAATGCATTTAAATTTACACCGGATGGTGGCGAAGTGGTGCTGGGGCTGAATTACCGTGCCTCGGATTCCCAATCACAGAATTATATCGAGATTTTTGTACGGGATACCGGTATTGGAATTCCCGGTGACCAGCAGGACCTTATTTTTGAGCGATTCTACCAGGTCGGAATTGAGGAGTGGACCCAGGCGGAAGGTATCGGGATCGGATTGAACATGACCCTTGAACTGGTTGACCTGCAGCAGGGTGAAATTAAAGTCGAAAGTGAACCAGGACAGGGAACGCTTTTCCGCATTATTCTGCCGATGGATATTATCGATCTGCAACAACCGCAGTTATCTCCTGTTGATGCCCAAGATGCCGGAAATGAATTGCTGCCATTCCAGGCGACTCCGCAGGAAAATCAGGACACGGGTGAGGGAACTGCGCTGATTCTGCTGGTCGATGACGAAATCGATGTACAACAGTACATTCAGGATATCTTCAGCGAACGCTTTAAAATAATTACAGCCGGAGACGGTGAAGAGGGTTTTGAAAAGGCTATGGAATTTGTGCCGGATTTAATCATCAGTGATGTTATAATGCCCCGTATGGACGGTTACAAAATGTGTGAACAACTCAAAAGTAAAGAACAGACCAGCCATATTCCGGTCATCCTGCTGACCGTGCAATCCGAAGCCGAACAGAAATTAAAAGGTATAAAACTGGGCGCAGATGAGTATATCCCCAAGCCTTTCGACCGCGATGAACTGGAGGCCCGGGTCATCAATCTACTGGAGTCACGGAGGAAATTACGTGAAATGTACCGACGCCGGTCATTGCTGGAGCCTAAGGACGATACCGTGCTGAGTTTAGATGAAAAATTCCTGCTGCGCGTGAAACAGGAGGTGGAAAAAAATCTAGCCGACTGGAAACTGAACGCCTATATGTTGAGTAATGATGTTGGCGTCAGCCGAATACAACTGTATCGCAAGATTAAAGGATTGACCGGCCAAACTGTTCATGAGTTTATTCGAAGTGTACGCTTGCGACGCGCCGTGCAGTTGCTTGAGCAGCGAAAAATGAAAGTTACAGAAATCGCCTTCCACGTCGGCTTTAA
The DNA here is from genome assembly GCA_964430815.1 of uncultured Calditrichota bacterium. Classification (GTDB taxonomy): domain Bacteria; phylum Calditrichota; class Calditrichia; order JAJRVZ01; family JAJRVZ01; genus CAVZSQ01. The sequence continues at coordinate 10,678 of CAYSHN010000014.1, forward strand.
TGATCTGAATTATTTTTCGCGGTGTTTCCGCAAGCAATATGGACTATCACCCTCTGAATTTAGTAGTTCGAAAACTGGCCGGGATTTGCTGACAGGGTAGCACAGGAATTCCAAGGTTCTGTATTCTCAACTGCATTTTCATTTCTGCCTCCAGCAAGCAGGTCTTTTTTTTACCAGGCAATTAAATCATACCCGGAATAAATTCTAAAAACCGTTTTTTGCCTCTTTTGAAATTATAATCCTACATTTTGATACTATAATATGAGCGCAGCCATACTTTTTTGTGTTAATTAATCGTACAAATCAAGAGATACGATGCGCTGCGGAGACAACAACCATTCCTCAAATAAAAGCCGAGGTCTAAAATGACCAAAACTATTTTCCGACGGAATTGTTTGCTAAAGTTACTTCCTGTACTCTTTTTAGCGGTCTCATTTCATCAGCGTTCGTTGGCCCAATCCTACACAGTGCTTTCTCCGAATCACAGCCTCGTGGTCACATTCAATCTTGAAGATGGAATTCCGTATTACTACATTGCACGTAACGGTGCAGTGGTAATCGGGAAGTCACGTCTCGGTCTGTTGTTGAAAAATAATCCTGCTCTGGCGGACGGATTTACCATTCAGGCAGTAGATAGCGAATCAGTGGATGTAACCTGGACCCAGCCCTGGGGAGAGGTCAAAGACATCCGCAATAACTACCATGAATTAGCAATCAATCTTACCAAACATGCTGACAAACCGTTAAAACTGAAGATTGTGTTCCGTGCTTTTGATTATGGTGTTGGCTTACGCTATGAAGTACCGGAACAGGAAGTATTACCCAATTTTGAGATCAGCGATGAATTAACCGAATTTCGCCTTACCTCCGATATGAACGCGTGGTGGATCCCGGCATATCGCGGCGAACGGTATGAGTATTTGTACAAATCATCACCGCTGAGTACGATTGATACGGTTCATACTCCGCTTACCTTGCAGGCCGAAGATGGTTTATGTATAAGCATCCATGAAGCCGCCTTGATAGACTACGCTGCCATGACGCTGGCTCGCCGTGAAACAAGTCTGCTCAAAGCGGACCTGGTACCGTGGTCGGATGATATAAAAGTGAAAACAAGCACCCCCATGAAATCCCCCTGGCGCACTATAGAGATCACTGATTCCCCGGGTGAACTGCTTACTTCCTATCTCAGCCTTAATCTCAACGAACCCAATAAACTGGCAGATATTTCCTGGGTTGAGCCGGGCAAATATGTAGGGATCTGGTGGGAACTGCACCTTGGAAAAACAACCTGGGGTTCCGGTCCGCGGCACGGTGCCACAACCGAAAATACCAAGAAGTATATTGATTTTGCCTCTAAATACGGCTTCAAAGGCGTACTGGTCGAGGGCTGGAATCTCGGCTGGGATGGCGATTGGATCAAGAACGGCGATAAATTTAATTTCTTAAAATCCTATGACGATTTCGACCTGACGGAGGTTAGCCGTTATGCAGCTGAAAAACATGTTCGATTGATTGGTCATAATGAAACCGGCGGCGGCGTCCTGAACTATGAAGCTCAGTTGCCCGAAGCGTTTGCACTATATCATAAACTGGGTATTCGAGCGGTAAAAACGGGTTATGTAAAGTTGGATCCTGGCATAAATCGTATCGATGAAAAAGGCAATCTACAAAAGGAATGGCACCACGGACAATTTATGGTTCGTCATTACCAGAAAGTCGTTGAGGAAGCGGCGTATAACCAGATCATGATCAATGTGCACGAACCGATTAAAGATACCGGCATCCGGCGCACCTATCCCAATATGATGACCCGGGAAGGAGCACGGGGGCAGGAATACAACGCCTGGTCTGCAGACGGCGGCAATCCTCCGGAACACGAAACGATTCTGCCTTTTACGCGCATGCTGGCCGGTCCGATGGATTTTACCCCCGGTATCTTTGGCCTGCTTTATAAGAAAGAGCGGCCGAAGAACCGTGTCAATACCACGTTGGCCAAGCAACTGTCCCTCTATATTGTTCTGTACAGCCCGCTGCACATGGCTGCTGATTTACCGGAGAATTATGAGAATAACCTGAAACCATTCCAGTTCATCATCGATGTGCCTACAGACTGGCAGGATACCCGGGTGCTTAACGGCGTGATTGGCGATTACGTAACCATTGTCCGCAAGGACCGCAAAAGCGACGACTGGTATCTTGGCAGTCTGACCGACGAAAATGGCCGTAATCTTTCTGTACAGTTGGATTTTCTTGACCCAGGTCAATCCTACCGGGCTCAGATATATCGTGATGCTGCAACTGCCGACTGGGAAAAAAATCCGTATGCCCTTGAAATTGCTGAGCAAACTGTGACTCAGGCAACCAAATATGAAATACGTCTGGCCCCCGGTGGTGGGCAGGCCATACGCTTTATTCCAATTTTAAAAAAGTAGGTTAAAAATGCAATTGAAAGGAGGAACAGAGATCAAAAGACGAAATATCGAAAGGGGAGGCATTGTTTATGACAACAGCCTCTGGCTTAACGAAATAGTAAAAAATGTTGATGAACGAGCAATAACCTGACTAAATTACAATAAAACAGGAGTCCATTATGAAGAATTTTTACAAAGCATTAATTTTGGTTTTTATTTTAATGTTGTTCATGTTTGCGTCCGTGTCTGCACAAAACATGACAGTTCAGATCACCGCTCCCAGCGATAACAGCCAGTTCGAAATCGGGTCCGATATAACAGTCACCGTGGCAACCTCCATTCAAACCGGGACGATCGCAACACTCCAGTTGTACTTTAACGGATTTCTCCTGGCTAATTTAAATCCGAGCACACCCGAATATAACTGGACCAACATACCCAACGGCGTCTATGTATTATCAGCGAAAGCCTGGGATAATGGCGGAAATACGGTTACCTCCGATTCGATCACCATCAATGTTGGCAATACGGAAGCAAACGACCGTCTGGTCAATGGCGAATTTAACATTGCCCAATGGCCCTGGCGATTCGATAACTATGAGGGTGCCGTAGCTAAATTTGAAATTTATCCGGCTGCCGGCCTTACAGAAGATACCTCAGCTGCTTATATCACTTTCACGCAGGTTGGCAATTACTTCTGGGGGGTACAGTTAATGCAGAGTTTTAAACTGCAGAAGGGACACACGTACACGGTTTCTTTCGTTGCCTGGGCTACGGAAGAAAAACCGATTCAGATCACCTTCTCAATGGACTACTCCCCCTGGGCGGCACACTGGTGGACAGACATCAATTTGCAACCGCAGCCGCAGAGTTACGGTCCCTATTCCTTTGTCTGTGATTTCGATGATCCGCTGGTAATGTTCAAATTTGTAATTGGCGGTAACCTGATCCCCATGTTCCTTGACGCGGTTAAAGTGCTTGATACAGAAACCCCGGCAGCAGTAGAACCATTGAATGAAGGCGTCATTCATGAATACCAGCTGAATCAAAACTATCCCAATCCGTTCAACCCGACTACTACAATTGGTTTTCAGTTAATACAGAGCGGTAATGTTGACCTTGGGATATTTAACACGTTGGGAGAGCGAATCGCCACACTCGCCGCCGGTTACCGAAATGCCGGTTATCATGAAGTTGAGTGGAACGCTACAAATTATGCGGGCGGTGTATACTTTTACCGGCTGGCTACGGATGGCGGATTTTCTGAAACTCATAAAATGATTTTATTGAAGTGAGTTTAAAGAACTGCTGAATAAAAGCGTCTGAACGTGAAATGGTGATTTCCTTATAATAATTGGAGGCCAGGAGTTTTTTCCGGGCAGTCGTCCTTGATTATTTTAATCAGAATCATCTGCGAACTTCCGCAGGATAAGATGCAAAACATGAAAATAATTTTAATCAAATCGATAAGCCAGGCCGTGACGTTCATCCTGGTTCTGCTGGTATTTACGGCATGTAAAGAGCAGACAACTAATGAGCCAGCTAATGAATTTACTGTAGTTCCATATGACCCGCTAGCCGTCACTAAATCAAATACGCTGAAAGTGTATGCACACTATATGCCGTGGTTCGAGTCACAAGAGGTAAACGGTTACTGGGGCATACACTGGACTATGGCCAACTGTAATCCGGAGATTAAAGACAGTACCGGCAGGCGACAAATCGCATCACATTTTTACCCGCTAATCGGTCCGTATTCCTCAGTAGATAAGGATCTGGTTGAATACCACCTGCTTTTAATGAAACTGGCCGGAATCGATGGCATACTGATCGACTGGTACGGTTCCTGGAACGTGCTGGATTACCAGCAAAACCGGCTCAACTCGGAAGCAATAATCGAAGGACTGGATGATGCCGGTCTTGACTTTGGTGTGGTATATGAAGATTACACAGCTGAGAAGGTGGCCGATCATGGTCTGGCCGACACGCCTATCGCAGCGGCGCAAGGCGATATACAGTATCTGGCTGCCAACTATTTTTCGAGTCCGCAATATATCCAAATCAAAAATGCACCGTTGCTGCTTACTTTTGGACCGCGCTATTTTTTAACAGAAGGTGACTGGACGCAAATATTTGCTACCAGCAATCCAAAACCTCATTTCCTGACGCTGTGGAATCAATCGAATACAGCCGGCACTAACGGTAATGGAGAATTCGCCTGGGTTTATCGCAATAATCTAACCGATCTAAATAACTTTTACAACAATCGGATGCCGGTTCTGGAAACGACTATCGGCTCGGCCTACCCCGGTTTTTATGATTATTATACAGAAGGTGGCTGGAATGACCAGGCAATAAATTTTTCAATCCGCTATGATGACGGGGCTACACTTTCCCAAACCCTCGATTTGGCCGCACAGGCAGGAATCCCGATGCTGCAACTGGTAACATGGAATGATTTCGGTGAAGGAACCATGCTGGAGCCAACTATAGAATATGGTTTTTTATTCCTGGAAAAAGTTCAACAATTTACCGGCGTATCTTACGATAAAGCAGATCTTGAATTGATTTTGCAAATGTATCAATACCGCAAACAATTCCCGGACGATACACTGCGTCAGTTAAAGATGAATCAGGTTTTTTATTATCTGGTATCACTGCAACTGGATAAGGCCCGCGAATTGCTCGCGACGATTGAATAATTATATTGAATGTATTAAAATGTTAATTTGATTTTGACAGAATCTACGAATTAAAAATTATCGGGAGCAGTCCGTGAAATTAATTCGCATGCTTGTAGTAATACTGTGCAGTTTTATACTGCCGGTCAAGGTTTGGGCCGGAACCACAGGAAAGATTGTCGGCCAGGTTACCGATAGCGGCAGTGGTGCACCCCTGGTTGGTGTTAATGTCAGTTTGTCTGGAACGTATTTGGGCAGTTCCACGGATGGTGATGGCAATTACTTGATTCTGAATGTACCGCCGGGTAGCTACACCATGATATTTAAATACATTGGCTACCGGACAGTCGGAATTGAGGGCGTTACTGTCAGTGTTGATTTTACCACCCGGCAAAGTTGTCAAATGAAGCAAGAATCGCTTGAGCTAGGCGAGGTTATCGTTGTGACCGCCAAACGTGAAATGATTCGTAAGGACTTAACCGCTTCGCAGAACGAGGTCACCTTTGAAGATATCCAATCCATGCCTGTGGAGGAATTTGAAGATATTATCCGCATGCAATCCGGTATAACACGTGATGAAGGTGGCGGTTTTCACATCCGTGGCGGCCGATCCTCGGAAGTGACCTTCTGGGTTGATGGAATATCAGTTACCGACGTGTTTGACGGTAGTAACGGTGTGGAAATCGAGAATAATGCCATTCAAAGTCTGCAGGTTATCAGCGGCACATTTAATGCCGAGTACGGGCAGGCTATGTCAGGAATCATCAATGTTGTAACCCGTGAAGGTGGCCGGCAGTACAAAGGAGAATTTTCGGCATATTTAGGTGACTATATTTCTGCTGATAAAAAGATTTTTGCCAATATCGATAATATCAATCCGACCGACATTTACGATCTCAGTTTCAGCTTATCCGGGCCGGTGCCGTACACCGGGGAGGCACTGTCCTTTTTTACCAACCTGCGGGAAAATTATGATGACGGCTATCTATACGGCCAGCGTGATTTTAATACGGATGGCACAACGGGGGATAGTGCGTTTGTCTCCATGAACCGGAACAAGTGGTTGAGCTGGCAAAGCAAACTTACCTGGCAGTTTGCACCGCTGCTGAAACTGCGTTTGGGTTTTAATTATGATAACCATGAATACAATTTATATGACCATTTTTTTAAATTTAATCCCGAGGGTGATTTTGACCGATTCCAGACCGGATACAACGGTTCACTCACCCTGGATCATACCCTCAATGGGTCAACTTTTTATACGGTTAAAATCGGCCGCTTCGAAAAAGAATATGAACAGTATGTTTATAAAAATCCGTTCGATCCCAGCTTTGTAGATAATTCCGAGGCCCGCTATGCCGTTTCGGCATTTCAGTTCTCCCATGGCGGGCAGCAGAATCAGCACTTCCTGAGAAGTACCCGTAGCGATGTGCTGAAGTTTGATATAACTTCACAGATCACCGCTAAGCACTTGATAAAATTTGGCCTGGAGGGACGGATGCACCGTTTGGAACTGCTTGATTACAGCACCATCAACGGTACCCCAACAGATACTTTTTACACCCCGATCCAGCCTCCGGAAAATCATATCAATTTCGGACAATATGCCTTTGAACCGATCGAATTTTCGGTCTATATACAGGATAAGCTCGAGTACCAGGATTTTATTTTCAACCTGGGCCTGCGTTTTGATTATTTCGATTCCAGGGGAAATATACTGCGCGATCCCATGGATCCCAGCCGGTATACTCCGTTAGGCGAGGAATATGAAGGGCGCGATCCGGCTTCACTCGAATCGATTTGGTACAAAAAAGCGTCGACCAAGTATAGTATTTCGCCACGTATCGGTATGGCGTTCCCCATCAGTGCGGCAGGGGTCATCCATGCCTCATACGGCCATTTTTCCCAGATACCGGAATTCCGCTTGCTATATGAAAACCCCGGATTCAAAGTTACCCGCGGACAAAGTAACCTGCTCGGCAATGCCGATCTTAAGCCCCAGCAAACGGTGATGTATGAAATCGGCCTGCACCAACTGCAGGGTACTGTGAGGTATCCAAAGGTGGCTGCGCCGCGCAAGCACAGTCAGGAGAACTCATCGGTAAGCTGTGTGCGGGAAAACCGCACGCACAGTTTGAAAGGAGGTGCTGGGAACGGGACGCGATAAGCGTTACCGCACCAGCTATCGACCAATGACGCCTCGGGAGCGCGTTCTTACCGCCCTGGACCATCAGGAGCCGGACAGGGTCCCGACGGACTTGTGGATGACCCCGGAGGTCGAGGCCGAGCTGATTCGCCGGATGGGGGTCGAGGATCCGTTCGCCATGAGGGTGAAAGCCGGGCACGATTTGCTGATGTCCAGCGTCGGGATGGCGAGCTCCTTCTACATGTCTCAGGAAAATGAGTACGTCGATCCGTGGGGCATCCGATTCGCACGTACCTCCTATTCGCATGGAGCGGGGAGCTATACGGAAATCGTCGGCCATCCGCTCGCGGGCAACGATGCCCTGCTCGCCTCGTATCGCCCGCCTGATCCGGAGGAGCCCGCACAGTACTCCCAGATTTCGGCCTTGATCAAAGCCTACGGGCGGACACACTGCATCGTCGGCGGCGTGCACTGCTCTGCGTTCGAGGGCCCCTGGTATCTCCGGGGCATGGAGAGTTTTCTACAAGATATGCTCATCAACAAGGACTATGCGCACGAGTTGATCGACAGGGTGGCGGGT
>CAYSHN010000015.1:0-18331 GCA_964430815.1 uncultured Calditrichota bacterium
TCTTTACTCCTAAGTTATCGTATAGGTCAGACATATGTCCTCCTTAGTCATTAATTTTGCAACCACAGTACAATAAATGGCAATAATTATGCCAGGGTTGGAGATGCAATATGGATTACTTAAGTAACTATAATAATATTAAGGCAATAGCAATTACAATGGGGATTTGAGAAAATGAAGTAAAAATCAGATTATTTGCCAATAATTTTTACTACCTGTTAAAAATGTTGGCAATAATATTATTTAAAATAAGTTTCCCGGTTTATTCCATACTTATGCATTTTGGCCTGAAAAGTGGGGCGAGTCAGGCCTAAGATTTTAGCTGCTTTAGTTTGATTACCTTTGGTGAGATGTAATGTTTCGATTAAAAGTAATTTTTCATTTATTTCGAGAAAATTTTTCCAGGTTGCCATCCCGGAATGATTCTCAAGATACTGTTGTACAACGACCTTTATATTATCTTCTATGGAACCTATAAATTCCGGAATCTCGAAAGATTCAGTAGAAGAGGCAGGTAATGTACTTTCCTGGTGATGTTCGAGTACTTGTTGTACATCAGATACCTGAATTGGGTAACCACGGGCAAAAATCATTAACCGATGCAGACAATGTTCAAGTTCCCGCACATTCCCTGGCCAATTGTGGTTTGACAATAAATCAAGTGCTTCTTTTGATAACGTCGGTTTATTTGTTCTAAGCTGTTCCGAGAATCGTTCTAAAAAGTATTGGGTTAATGGTATAATATCTTCACGCCGTTTGCGGAGTGGTGGTAGATGAATCGAGACAACATTTAAGCGATGATATAAATCCTCCCTGAATTTACCTTCAATAATAGCTTGCTCAATATTACGATTAGTTGCAGCTAATATACGTATATCCACCTTGATCGTATCATTGCTACCAATACGCTCAAAACTTTTTTCTTCAAGTACACGTAGAATCTTTGCCTGAATGCTGAGCGGGATATCACCAATTTCATCCAGCAGGATAGTTCCTCCGTTGCCCTGTTCGAATTTCCCAATGTGTCTGCTAATGGCTCCCGTAAAAGATCCTTTTTCATAACCAAACAATTCACTTTCCAGAAGCGCTTCAGGAATCGCCACACAATTCATCACAAAGAGTGGCAGATGACTGCGTAAACTATGTTGATAAATGGCTCTTGCTACCAGTTCTTTGCCTGTACCGGTTTCACCACGAATCAGGACAGTCACATCTGTCTGGGCTACTCGACCGATAGATTTATATACCTCAACCATTGTGGCACTCTGGCCAATGATTGCATCAGCATTAAGTATAGATTTCTTTGGATCGAGTTCCACTTGCCGTTGCATGATGCGCTGGCTTTCCAGGGCCCGTTCGATAACGTGTAACATTTCCTCCGGTTCAAAAGGTTTTATCAGATAATCGAAAGCCCCCAGTTTAGTAGCTTCGATAGCCGATTCCGTAGTTCCAAAAGCTGTCATTATTATAACCGGTAGTTTGGGGTAGCTTTCTTTTATATAATGGAAAGCTTCCAAACCATTCATTTCGGGCATTCGTATATCCATAATAAGCAATTCCGGATTATCCGTAGCAATACACTTTAATGCCTCTTTTACCCGACGGGTAGTAATTACTTCATGCCCCTGTCCGGCAAGCATCTTTTCAAACGATGTCAGTATATTTGATTCGTCATCAACTATCAGTATCTTGCCCATTTCTTTCCTTCGTTATGGGAATCCAAACTACAAACTGGGTCGTCCCTGGTTCTTCAATGGATTCAAGTTCAATCCGACCTCTATGCAGGGCCATAATTTGGGCAGCGATGCATAAGCCAAGTCCTATACCTTCATTCTTGGTAGTAAAAAACGGTTCAAATATTCGCGTACGGAACTCTTGTGGAACTCCCGGCCCGTTATCTTTAAAACGTACGGTTATCATATCTTTGTCTTTTTTATCTCTTTCAAAGTGTGTAGTAATATAAATTTTACCGTTTTCATTAAGTGCTTCAACGGAATTGCGGAATATATTAATGAATACCTGTTTAATTTGATCAGCATCGACCATCACCTGAGGTAAATTGACTTCATCTTCACGTATCACTTCAATATTTTTCTGCTCAAACCAATGACCAAATAATTCCAGAGATTTATCAATCAAAAGTGAAATTTTGTATACTCGCAACTTCAATTCAGGTGGCCTTGAAAATTCAAGAAAATTACGGATTACACTCTCCAGACGGGCAATCTCTTCAGATATCACCCTGAGGTCATCCTTAAAGTTGGGATTTTTGGTCAATCCTTTGCGAATAGAAAAAATTCGCATTTTAAGAGAAGTGAGTGGATTGCGAATTTCATGAGCAACAATAGCAGCAAGTTTGCCTACTGAAGCAAGTTTTTCTGCATTGATGAGTTGAGCGCGGCTTTTTTCCAAATTCGAATGTGTTTCAACTACATCGGACATGAGCGATCGGATATAAAATCCCACTTCTCTCACTTCATCAGTGATGGATACTGTAGAAACAGATTTGTCTCCTTGGCTTGGCATAATCCGTACATCCGCAGCCATCCTACGTAAAGGTAAAAGTACTCCGCGGAAGAAGAACCAAAGCAATACACTCCCCAGTAAGGATGTCAGTAGCACAGAGATACTTACTATCAGCGTAGCACGATTGATCTGATAATCAGTGTTCTTAATTTTTGTATCTATCAATCGTTCATTGGCAGCAATAAATTTTTCGCATAATCCATATAAATCCTCATAGAGAGTATTCATATCGCTCAGTAGGATAACCTTGGCCTGCTCAAATTTACCTTGCTGATTAAGAGCAAGTATCTCTTCCTGCTTTGAATAATAATCTTGGTAGAGTTCCGACATTTGGTTAAGAATTTCATGCTCTTCAGGCGTATGGGCAGTACTTCTGGCCTGTACTAACCAATCAGTCAAGAACGATTTCCTGTCAGTTAGTTCTTTTAACCAATTGCGGTTGTTGCGGTCAAAAATATATAGGTTAACATATCCTTTTTGCTCAAGTAAAGCAATTTCTATTTCTTCTGCAACACGAACGCTGGCGATATTCTCTGCAAGCATTTCCCGCATAAATTTACCTAACTGATATACTGAGAGTAACGCTACGACGCTGCTGGTTGACGCAAGCGCAAGCATTCCCGCTAAGATTATCGATATTTTGGATGCTAATTTCACAGTATAAGAAAAGTAAACACAAAGTAAACATTCCGCAAGAAATTAAGTTAGCCATTGAGATCTGCATAGAAATACAAGAAGATTTAGAATGGTTGTTCAGAAACATAAAATCTGAGGTTCCATTTGTGCCAACATTTTAAATATCCAATTATAAAGATTATTTTAATCTTATTTCAGATGGTGAGTATAGATCGCTTAGCAATAAAATGCAGATTATTTTGGAAAAACCTGTCACTATATCGTTACCCTGAAATAAAAAATCCATTGTCATTTATTATAATAACAATGGATTAATGCGGGGTGGATGGGGATCTCAGAGAACCCTGCTGATCGTCCTTGCTTTCCTTATCTTTGCCGATCATAGAAAAAGCTCACCAAGGTCTTATACCAGGTTTGATTTAACTTTTCTTCAACCTGTTTCGCCTTTGACCAGCACGCGCCGTAATACTTTGCCGACCATCGTCTTAGGCAACGAATCACGGAACTCGATATATTTCGGGACTTTGTACCCGGCCAGCCGCTCTCGGCAGTAGGCGCGTAGATCTTCGATGGTGACCTGTAGACCTTTGCGCACCACGACCCACGCTTTGACCGCCTCTCCCCAGTACTCGTCCTTTACGCCGGCTACGCTCACTTCAGCCACAGCCGGGTGCATCGCAATCACCTCTTCCACCTCGCGCGGCCAGACCTGAAAACCGCTCGGTTTGATCAAATCCTTCTTGCGGTCGACGATGAACAGGTATCCGTCCTCATCCATGTAACCCAGGTCGCCCGTATATACCCAGCCATCGCGGATCATGCCCGCCGTTTCATCCGGGTGCCCCCAGAAGCCAACCATGATTTGTGGCGCGTTGATACATACCTCGCCGATCTCGCCCGGCGGTAGAATTTTCTCCCCCTTATCGATATCAACGATTCGCACGTCCACATCCGGCAGAGGGATGCCAGTCGAGCCTTCTTTATAGGTGCCATGAACCGGGCAAACAACTGCTGCCAGCATAGTTTCGGTCATCCCGTACGCGTCAAGCAGCCATCCACCCGTCAGGGCCTCGAACCGGTGCTTGGTCTCGACCAACAACGGCGCCGCCCCGGCGTAACACACCTTCATCGACTTGAAGTCCACCTGACCAGCTTTTACTTTCGGATGGTTGAGCAATGCAATGAAGAGCGTCGGCACACCATGCAACACGGCAGGGCGCACCTTGATAATCGTGTCGATAAGGTCGTCGATGTCGCGCGGGTTAGGGACGACTGCCATGGGCCAGTGCGCAACGAGCGATGTATTCATTGCCATGTTGCCATATACATGGAACATCGGCATTACCAGGGTGATGATATCGTCCCAATCGGCCAGCACTGTACGTGCGTAAGCGTTGAGTTGCATTGCCGACATTAACAACCCGTGGTGCGTGCCAATCGCAGCCTTGGGCGTACCGCTAGTGCCGCCGCTGAACAGGAGAATCGCCGGGTCGTCGAGCGCCAGAGGAACGGCTGGACGTGGTGCATCTGCATGCCGGCGCATCAGGTCGCGCCACCACAGGTCGCCTGGTTGTAGCCGAATGCGGTGGCCCTCCTTCTTCTCCTTGGCCAGGGTAAACAGCAAACGCAGGTGCCCCGGCAGGTACTCTTTGATGTTCGTCGCGATCACGCAGTGGACATGTGTGTGCGCCTGCAGCGACTTGACCTTATCATAAAAAGGCGTCAGGACGACGACTGTCTCCGCACCGACTTCGTTCAGCGCATGCTCCAGTTCGCGCGGTGTGTACAGCGAGTTGATGGGGACGGCAATAGCGCCCGCTTTCCACACGCCTAATTGTGCGATGATGCTCTGCGGTGAGTTCGGCAGCAGCAACGCCACGCGGTCACCCTTTTTGACACCCTGCGCCACGAGTGCGCTGGCGAACGCGTTCGTCAATTGCTCGAGTCGCGCGTACGACATGCGTGTTCCTTTGAAGATCAGCGCGGTGTGATCCGGCCTTTGGCGCACAGTATCACTCAGCACGTCCAGTAAAGTGCACTCAGGGTAGGGTTGCAGCGTATGTGGCAGACCCGCTTCATAATGCTTTAGCCAGGGTTTCTCGCCCATCTTAGTCCTCCCTTGGTTCTTCCCTGTAAAACTTCGTGCAGGAATATTTTCTACGAATATCAGCGGAGAATCACGATAATATAAACTTATCTAAATAAAAAATCACCAAAAAGAGGTTTAATGCTTGCAGGGTGGATTGGGCCTGCTAATCGTCACATTCGCCTCGTCCGCCTTAAGGAGATGCCGAGGAACGAAGTGAGAAGGTTGGCCTAAGACCTGCCCTGCTTTCTATTTACGGGTAACTGTGATGGTGTCAAGAGGTGAAAGCCCGTCCGGAAGCGCTTTCAGTCCGGGCCCTTGCCCAAGTTCATTAGACTTGGCTTGATAATCCTTTACCATCTTGCTTGCCTCCTCAGTAGCCGAAAATAGATAGACATGGTATTGTTTTCCAGGAGCATCATCCGGCTTTCCAAAATAAACGGTTTCTGCATACCACCACATACGCATTGGAGGTTTAAAAACTGGTCCCGGCTGAGGATGATAAATTGTGGAATCAACCGGTTGCACAACCAGCCATAAATCCTTGATTAAATCTTCCTTAGTTAATCCGCCCATCATAGATATTTGACGGTTTACCTGTTCCCCATCATTTGGTTGCAGGATTGAAGTTTTATCCGGTGGTTTATTAACTTGCTGATATTTATTATAACCAGACAGGCCCGCAAATATCAGGAAAATGATAACTATAACCGCATAGAATAATAACTGATTTCCGGGCTTATGTAAACCCTTTGCAGTAATGGTTTGTGCTTCATTCCGTCGTAACAACCAGCTTACAATAAAAAATGAACCAAGGATTGTAATAATTATTGTAAGGATAAATGTAAATAAAAAGAAATTGGGATCTGCAAAATTAAAGAAATAAAACATGGCCATTCCTAACACCGTAATAATTATTCCTCCGATCAACTCCCATTTCCAGGCAACCAGTACAAATAACAGCAGAGCTAACCATGGTATTGCATTGGGGCTGTTTTTAATTATGCCCATAATTCCTCCGCCAAAACCCTCAGATCCTGAGACCAGGGCAAAGAGGAATACTAAAATTCCTAAAATTAACAATGGGTATCTGGCCATGAAGCGAAAAATATTAGCAAGTTCAATCCATTTGTTCTGCATAACATACCTCCCCGGTTATAAATTTAATCTAAAATAGACATAACGTTGAATCGACATTGAAACAGATAACATGATAATATATGCTCGTACCCATACAATATTACTTAGTCGGTACCTTCAAATGCTTTTCCAACCAATAGACCCAGGCGTATAGTAAACCGATCACAATCCGCCACCATCCAATAACATAATCAATTATATAAGTGAAAAACATGGCGGTCATGACCTGCCCTTCCCATTCTCGACCCGGTTGGGGTTCAGGAGCATCCCCCGACTCGATCATAATACTTAGACTGGGCGATACTTATCTTGCGGAATTTGTGCAAATCAGTTTATGAAGAACGCTTTCCGACTATTGCACCGCTAATGGCTCCTACTAGTGATAAAACCCATCCGCCACATACAACTATCCACAAAAATGTTATCCAGAAATTTGGTTCAACAATAGCAGCAAGTATACCCACGGTATTACAAAGGATTGGTACGTACCAAATACTTTTTGGATTATGTCTGCATATGAAAAAACAGGCTATGGCAATTATAATATCGTAAATGATATAAGCAACCCATTCACTAACATCTTCGCTATTTTTTAGAAGTGAACCTAACAAGGCAGCAAAAAAGAATAGAACAATGAGTGATAAAAGTGCTGTTATCAGTGATAGCCCCCAGCTTGGTAACTCCCAAAATAGTTTTTGTTCTTTACTAATCATATCATCGCCCTCCTTTATGCATCGAACCTGATGCAAGCTTATTAATTACTCATGGGTCTACTGCTCACTTCTGACCAATTTACCGTCCTGGTCAAATCGTACCTCTTCACCTTTCTTTAAATTCTGGCTTTCAATGGTGATATTAGCCGAAAGCGTACAATAGCGTAGTCGGCCGTTTTCATCAAAAAGCGTCCTTTCACCGCCGCCGAACAACACTGACATGAACCGATACTTGGCACATGGGATACCCTGGATGATTTCGTCTTGCGCCAGCCATGCTGTCTCCAGTTGTCCGTTCGGATGAAAACCGGTCATAAATCCGTGCCCTGAACCAAGGCACAAATGATCCTGAATCACTATATTCTGCTGAAGGAAGCACCAGTCGAAGTGACCTTCGGGAGAAAAGTGAACAACGGTGCCAGCCGGAAGTGGTTGTCCGGACAGTGTGTCTTCGTATGCCAGCGTGCAACAAGTTAGTTTCCCATCCTGATAATATTCAACCGATCCAACGCAAGAAATGCCCTGAATCTCTGCCACTTTACCCTGCGGTGCCGCTGCCGTTCGGCTCGTAACCGGTGCATCGCGACCACCGAAAATAAGCAATAATATAAAGACCACAGCCGCTGCTACTCCCAGAGTTCCAAAAATGCCGGTTCTGAGCCGGGGAGATATTTCCGCTTCCTGGTCGCTGCTACCAAGGAACAAGCAGGCGGCAGCAGTAACGAGAGGTGTTACAAAGAACAGCCACAAAGCAGTATTCACGGTTCGGAAATCATAGAGACGGAAAATAAGGAGAACCCCTACTGCGATAGCTGCTAAAAGGAAAGCCATTACCCTGGGGAATTTCCGTGCCAGCTGGCCCAATCCAACAATGATCCCCCCCAGAACGATACCGAATATCGAGACCACCGAGAACCCACCTTCCGCGATAATAAACAGCGCCAGGAATATGCCTACGGCACTAATTATGACAACACCAGCCTTACGATATTCTCCTATCATTATTAGTCCTGTCATTGCCTTGGCAGCAAGCCCAAGGAAAATCAGTTCATACAGTTCCTCTGGTTGTTCTCCCCTCGCGATACGCCAGAGTGCTAAGCCAACAGCCGCGAGGATCACCACGATGAACCCGATATTCCCTGACCGGGAATGGATGATCATTTGACGCTCATCCGCATACTGCTTCACAAGTCCAAACTCGTGAAGTGACGGTCGTAGCAGATAGGCGGCAACGAAAAACAATAAGGCAAATTCGTAGCCCAATACTGCCAGTACTATTCCGACGCAGGAAAGACCACAAGCAGAATAGAAAATCTTGTCTTGTTTAAACATGGTCCGAATCCTCCAATTTAAAAAGTTCTTCGACTGTCGTTTGAAGTTTTTCCGCCAGCAACAACGCAAGTTTGACTGAGGGCGCGTAGTTGCCGTGCTCAATTGAGACTATCGTTTGTCTGGAGACTGACACCATATCAGCTAACTGCTGTTGGCTGAGTTCACCTCGTTCAAATCGAAATTTTCGTAAGCTTGTTTTCATAGTTATTTACAAGATTAAGGCTCTTTGTTTTATATTTGATTTATTGTAAGGATAACTTTACATATTGTCAAGTTATATTTTCATATAGACAAGAAACATTTACAATATCAGCGAATTTCATATCAATGAAAATCACTCCAGGCATTTCAGTTTTTGAGATTACGTTACAAATACTGTGATCAGAATATGAGTATTCCTGCAGAGATTACATGGATTGCAGGGCGTTGTCTTTTCCAAAGGGGGTAATTACAGTCATTCACTTTTGTCACTTTAGTAAAATCATTTTGTGCATCTGCTCAAACTCACCGGCCTGCAAACGACAGTAATATATTCCACTGGCAAATCCCGCTGTGTTCCACTCCAGCTTATAGCTTCCTGCATTCTGCCTCGCAGATATCAGAGTACTTACTCTCTGCCCAAGCAGGTTGTAAATACTCAGTTCAACTTCACTGACCACTGGCAACTGATAAGTGATAACTGTCCCCGCATTGAATGGATTAGGGTAATTCTGAAATAACTGGCATGCCGAAGGTAAATATTGGTTTTGGTTATCTTCAACCGCCGTAGTTAAATCTAAGCGCAGCACCAGTCCACAGTCGCCAACCGCCCATAAATAATTATCCCGATAGGAAAGCGCATTTAATGGACCGATAAGATTATCCACCTGCACCGCCCAATGCTCACCGCCATCGGTTGTTTCTAAAATAAGTCCGGTATAATTCCTGTTAGAGCCAATCGCCCAGCCGTGTCGATTGTCAGAA
Organism: uncultured Calditrichota bacterium; assembly: GCA_964430815.1. Lineage (GTDB taxonomy): Bacteria > Calditrichota > Calditrichia > JAJRVZ01 > JAJRVZ01 > CAVZSQ01. The sequence continues at coordinate 9,397 of CAYSHN010000015.1, forward strand.
AAATAGATGTCATGTATGAGAGAAGGGACATTTTGAATTTGATTCCAGGTTTCGCCACCGTTTATCGTTTTTAAAAAAATTAAACAGTCCTCATCCCCATATAAATAACCACCTGCCATGAAACCAATATACTCATCAATAAAAAAGACATAATGTAAGGGAAGATCGGTTATCTTTGTTTTTTCCTGCCATTGCTCTTGTGGTGTATATTTTACGATCAATCCTTCGTCGCCCACAGCCCAGCCTGTATTTTCATCGAGAAAAAATATCTTTTTTAGATACGGTCTCTGTTGTTCATTACTCGATTCTTTAAACCAATTTCTAGTCCAGTTCTTTCCGCCATCTGTGGTTGTTATGATGATAACCCTCGCCCCACTTTCAAGATTTCTCTCTTGACCTACTACCCAGCCATTTGCTTCATTCGCAAAATAAATATCCATGCCTTCATATTCATCATTAGCAATACTTCCACTAAAAATCTCTTGCCAGCACTTGCCGCCATCCGTCGTTTTGATTATGCCACAGACTGTTACAGCGTAACCAGACGTTGTTAACGCATATCCAACCGAATCATTGACAAAAAAGCACGAACCTACATAACCGTTATTCAAATTAATTTCCCAATTTTTTCCACCATTATGTGTGACAAATATTTTCCCATCTCTGTCATGAAAATCATAAGTCCCGCCGCAGGCAAATCCTTTCTCCTTACTGACAAAATGGACATCATGGAAAGGATAGGACAGGAATTGAGTTTCCCAATGATCGCCCGAATCCATAGTCCGGCAGATGGTTCCCCCACCGATTAAGAATCCAACCTTTGGACTGCTGAAGCAGATTTTATCCATGCTCCAATTGATGGAGACTCTTTTCTCCCAGGTTATACCGCCATTCGTGCTTTTCATTACACCTTCCGATACAATTGCGTAAATAGTACCATTGTTGAAAACATGATATAAAGAAATCCACGTGGTAGAGTCTACAAGTGCTGATGTTGGCCAACTCGCAAAAGCATCCTCGGTTTTGTAAAGCAGGCCGCCGCTTAAATAGAATCCCGTGGAATCGTTGATGAACTGTAAATCATCAATTGTCCCTAATTTGTTGTTTATTTTTTCAGTCCAGGTCATGCCGCCGTCCTCGGTTTTTAGAATCAAGCCATAGTAATAACCGCCGGTGTCCGAATAAGAACCAGCGACGAAACCTGTATCGCTATTGATAAACCGGATAGAATTGAAATTTCTGTTTTCACTATTCGGAGAAATATCTTTCCAGCTCACTCCGCCATCCTGTGTTTTTAGAATTTTTGTTCGATCGGGGTATCCAATAACCAACGCATAAACTATGTTTTTATCGACAACATAAATCGGGCCGAACGAATTATTCACTATATCTGTATCTGTGATCACCTTCTGAATCTGCCAGGTTTGTCCTCCATCGGTTGTCTTCATGATCGCTTCTTCATCCTTGGTCCAATCACTTGCCACCGCCCAGCCAATAGAGTTGTTAAGAAAATCAATAATACTAATGTCTTGATTACCATCCTGTGGCAGAGGTAACCAGGTTTGACCGCCGTCTTCCGTCTTTAGTAAAACACCGTCATCTCCCGCGACCCAACCCATTTTTTCATTGACGAAATCAATGGCATTTAAGTTTCCTTTGACGCCCTCATTGAGAATTTGCCATTGCCCGTTCAATTCCCCGGCCAGGATGAGACAGAACATTAGCAACGCGGTGATACGCTGCATGGTACAATCTCCTATTTCAGGACGATCATCTTCTTCATGCTCGAAAATCCGTTAGAAGTGATCAGCCGATAAAAATAAATGCCACTGGCCAAGCCTGCTGCGTTCCATTCTGCCGTATACGTTCCGGTATTGAGTTTTTCATTCACCAGTGTAGCTACCTTCTGCCCAAGCAGGTTATAAATTTCCAAAGTGACAAAATTGGAATTTGGAATTTGGAATTTGATCGTGGTGCTGGGATTAAAAGGATTGGGATAGTTCTGCTCAAGTGAAAAATGAACAGGAGATAATGATTTTTCGGTTTCCACAGCCAATGGCTCTCTGTTTATATTTTCATAAGCACCGATATCAGGGTCTGAATCGGCAGGATTGGGACGCGGGTTGCCATTAATATCAGTTGCCGGACTAATACATATTACTTCGTTGCTAAATTCGAAAACAGAAATTCCGGCACCAATACAAGGACTGGAATCTGAAAGTTCAGCTGATGTGTCGGCAAATAAAGGATCGCCACTGATATTTCCATCACCTTCCCAGACTGTGCCTTGAATGTCGCAATGGGCGGCCTGGACTATACTCTCCTCAATTTGAATAGCAGCATAAGTATCTGCCTGATTGTTCCACAGTATGCTATTCATCAGGTAAAGCGTAGAAGTCATACGCACGTTAATGCCTCCTCCGCTGGTCGCCTGGTTATTAATTACCGTGTTGTTAATAAGTTGTGCGGTACTATTCCCGCTAATCAGAAAACCACCGCCCACAGTCGCGGAATTTCCTTCGATGATATTGTTGATAATTGTTAAAGACGAATTACTCGCAATATTAACTCCGCCGCCCAGGCCATTTCCTTGCTTTACTGCATTTTCACGGATGAGGTTGCCTTCTACTATAAGAGAGTCCGGTACCCCAAACAGGAGTACTCCAGCTGCCTGGGCATTTCTATCAGCATTAACCCATACTTCGTTATAGCTGACTTCATTCTTTGCAAAGCGACCGTAACTGCCAGCAATATTAATACCACCAGCACCGGCGCTAACACCTGCAAAATTACTCTCACTCATGATTGAATTGTGAGTAATTTTGTTGGACTCCACGTTAACTTTACGGCGGTCGGATGAAAGAGAATAACAAAGCAGACCACCCGCATAAGCCTGGTAATCAGTTGCATTATGAACTATGGAGTTATAGGAAATCAGATTATTCACTATTATTCCATTACCCATAAGTTCAACACCGCCACCCCAAACCGTTTTCATGTTTGCCGTCAATGTATTGTGCGATATTTGATTATCTTGAAGAATAACATAAGCAGTGCTTCCTAAAGGCATGGCTGCCAAACCACCTCCGTAGACCACATGATCAGGCGAGTTTACATTATTATAGCAGCTTTTGTTATTCAGGATTCGAGCGCCGGAATTATAGCAGAGAATACCGCCGCCTGCCCTGCACGGAGTTACCCCATCAGTCGTTGTTTCAGTACCACTACCTCCGGTAATAGTAAATCCACACAGAACAGAAGTTGTATCCTCTCCGGAAATGAAGTAAACAACTGATCCGCTGTCCGGATTGGTCGGCTGGCTGCCATCGATAATGGTGTTATTAATGTGATTGGTATCGCCATCAACATAAAAATAACTGGCCACGGTGATGGCTTTACCTTTAAAGTTGATATTCTCGTAATAGGTACTGTCCTTCACCAGGACTATTTCTCCGTCAACGGCTGAATCGATGGCGGCCTGAATGCTGGTATAGACTTCGGGTACCAGCCGCAATCCGCCGGGACCTTCATAGGAACTTTCCCAGGCACCCATATCGGGATCGGACTCGGCCGGGGAAGGACGGGTATTGTTTTCAAAATCCGAATCCGGCGCGTTGTAGATTGGTCCACCGATGTTTACAGACTGTGCGCCTGCGCCAAGACAAAAACTGTTTTCGGACAACCGGTAATCTGTATCGGCAAATAGCGGATCGGTAACAATATTGCCAGCCAGCCAGTTAATGGTCGCCGCCGAATCAATGACAATTCCTGCTGCACCATAGCAAATATCAGAGTAAGTCGCATTCAGGGTACCGCCCCACATTTCTATTTCCGGGCCGTGTACTGCGGTATTTCCCCAGCAGATGGTGTTCATCACAACTGCATTTGCCTTGTATATGGCAATGCTGCCGGCAGTATCAGCCACGTTTTTGGTTATGGTATTGTTGATTATTTGCGTTAAATTTGAAGTAAAAGAAGGATGATAATAGCAAAAAATTCCACCGCCTCGGCGCGCTTCATTTTCTACAATAATGTTATTTATGAGTCTAGAATTAGTGGCCCAGATACCTCCGCCCTGTTCCCCACCATTATTGCTTTTAATTAAATTTTCTTTTATCAGATTTCCCGAACAATTGCTCTCGTCAATCCCGCCTCCGCCTCCTGTCAGGGAACCATCATTACCCTCAATTCTGTTTCTAATAACCTGAACACCCTGAGTATTTGCTAACTCTATACCACCACTGCCAGTATTAAAGGCAATTGTATTTCCCTGAATGATGCTTGGTGTACTTGAAAGCCATAAATCAACTCCACCTCCAAGAGTGCGCCCTACTGATTCCGAAATCACCTGATTGTTGTTGATGATGTTGTCAATTAAATAAACAACAACCACCCAGGTATCAACTCCGCCGCCCCTGCACCAGGACGCTGCTGGATTAGTGCATTGGTTATTTTCAATCGTATTGTTTGAAATGTACAGAGTTCTTATCACACCCTGATCACAAGCGCCATGTATTCCGCCACCCAGGGCAGCAATTGATCCCTGACATGAATTGCCACTAATTTCGTTATAATTGATCCTGCCATGGGGCATATAGATACCCCCCCCTTGCCCCCTCTCCGTTGCAATACATGAGTTGAATGAAATGATATTATTTTCGATTATGGTATAATAATCGTTGCCAAACGGAAATGTGCCGATGCCGGCACCTCGGGCAGACTGTGGGTACGTTATGGTATTGCTGGTGATTTTATTATGTGCGATGCGCGCCCCGGAAGAATAGCAGTAAATTCCACCACCAACTCTGCTATTATCTTCTGTAATCGTCCCCGTCCCACCGGTTATGGTAAACCCGCATATAACCGAAGTCGTATCCTCACCTGTAACAAAACTTACCACCGAGCCCTTATCAGGATCAACCGGCTGACTGCCATCGATAATTGTGTTATTAATGTGATTGGTATCGCCATCAACGTAAAAATAACTGGCCACGGTGATCGCTTTACCTTTGAAATCGATGTTTTCGTAATAGGTACTGTCCGCTACCAGCACCGTGTCGCCATTTACCGCCGCATCAATCCCGGCCTGAATTCCCGTCTGGTCCTGCGGTACACGGATTATATCTGCCAGCAACAACGAAAACCAGCACATGACAATGAGTATGGCACTATAAAATGTTTTCATAATAACTCCTCCTGATTGGTATGTCAGAACATAATGTTTACCCCAGAATGTAGAGGAATCGGTGTTAATATTTAAATCCCATCAAAATGGGATTTTTAGCAATCTGCAGAAATAAGAGGCAGCACATCTGAAGAGTAAATACGGAAGGTAAAATATGTTAAATTTCCCCACCCAGGGATTTACGGATCACATCGGCCTTGCAGTGCACTTGTAGTTTGTAATAAATGTGCTTTATATGGGTACGAATCGTCTCGATGGAAACTCCCTGTTTATCGGCGATCATTTTGTAACTCAACCCGTCGACCAGATCCATTACCACTTCTTTTTCCTTGTCAGTTAACAGGGATTCGGTTTTAGAAGTTTCCAGAGGATGGAAATAATCGATTACCCTCCGGGCAATCTGCGGCGACATGGGTGCGCCTCCGGCGGTGAGTTCTTCAATTGATTTTTTGATTTGTATAAACGGCGTGGTTTTAAGCAGGTAGCCGCTGGCACCGGCGCATAGTGATTGAAATATTTTTTGCGGATCATTGTGCACGGTGAGCATGATGATATCAATCTCCGGGTATTTCTCTTTGATCAGTTTAATCCCGCTGATACCCGACATCCCCGGTAAACCGATATCCATCAAGATCACATCGGGACTATTATCTGCAGAGATGCAGCGCAGAAAATTTTCTACAGATTCTTCCGCCAGCGCGCATCGCATATTCGCCTGGGTGTTAAGAAAACTGCCAATAGCTTCCCGCACTTCCCGGTCATCTTCGATAATGGCAACTGAAATCATGCTCAAATATGCTCTATTTAACTTTTGTATTACTATCCCATTTTGATGGGATTTTTTGCGTCTTTGTTTATATTGCTTTTACTATCAATATCACTCGCGTGCCGGGTACTGTTTCAATGTTCAGATTCCCACCGATCCGCACTGCCCGCAATCTCATGTTATCTAATCCATGATGTCCGCCGTGCTCCCTATTCACATTCAATCCTATACCGTTATCGGCGATCTCCATGCGAAATTTTCCTTCCCCATTCGTCAAATAAACACGAATTAGTGTGGCCTGGGAATGTTTGGCGGCGTTATTGACCGCTTCCTTGAAAATCAAATAAATATTCTGCCGCAGAGTTTGATCGATTTTTTGTCGAAACTCCATTCCTTTTGTTTTAAAATCTATCTGCATGCCTCCCGGCGGAAAGGCGCTGTCAAGAAAATCCCGCATACGGTCAATCAGGTCGCCTACGGTATCGTTGCGGGCATCGATTGACCAGACGATGTCACTCAGGGTAGTGATAATCTCCCGGCTCATCTCGCCGATTTTCCGTGATGACTGTTTCACTTTGGCTTTTTCGGTTGTCATTTGAATGAGCTCGGAATAAACGGCAACTTTAGTCAACGTAGATCCGATGTCGTCGTGTAAATCGCTGGCGATTTGAATCCGCATACGTTCCAATTCCAGAAGTCTGTTAACCCGGTAATGATAGACCAGGTAAATCAATCCTGCCGCCGCGAGCAACATGAGCATACTGAACCAGGCAGTCTGCCAGAACGGCGGGATAATGATAATTTTTAGCGAAGTCCCCTCTTCGTTCCACACCCCGTCGTTGTTGGAACCTTTGACCCGAAAAATATATTCTCCGGGATGCAGATCGGTATAAGTCGCAAAGCGCCGGAAGGCATCGGTATAGACCCAGTCCACATTAAAACCTTCCAGTTTATAGGCATATGAATTTTTCCCGGGTGCGGTGTAATCCAGTGCCGCAAATTCGAAAGATAGGACGTTTTGAAAGTACGCTAATTTAATCGTCTCGGTCAGGGTAATCGATTTTTGCAGCGGCGAACCGGGTGCGATCTTCACCGATTCATAATTTATTTTGAAATCAGTCAGCACAATTTTGGGGGGATTGGGATTTTCATTTAGACTATCCGGATGGAACACCACTACACTATTGGCGCCGCCGGAATATATTTCTCCGCCTGTTCCTTTATAAAAAGCAGCAAAACCTGCCAGGATAGATTTGCAGTATGTCAGACCATCACATTCATCGTACACCCGCAATTTTCCTGTTTCCGGATTGAATTTTACAATGCCCCGCGTTGTCCGCAGCCAGAGATTTCCCGCTTTACCTGCAGACAGTCCCTGATCATCTTCCACAATACCCATGATGGAATTACTGGGCAGGCCCTCCTTTTCGGTTATCGCTTTAAAGCTGTTCCTCTCCCGGTCAAAAAGGTTTAAACCACCCTCGGTACCGATCCATAACCGGCCATCGCGGTCTTCATAAATGGCCATTACATCTTTTCCGGTAATACATTCTGGCCGGGATGGATTTTGTTGATAGCGAATGAACTTTTCTTTGTTATTACCATCATAAATAAGCTGGCACAGCCCCTCGTCAGTACCAATCCAAAAATTTCCTGCTTTATCCTGATACAACATATAGACCCTGTTACTACTGATGCTATTGGTATCTACCGTATCATAGCAGAAACGGTCAAAGGTTTCGTCGGTGCGGTTAAATCGTTCCAAACCAGCGTTGGCAATTCCGAACCATATTGTGCCGCGAAGATCTGCAAAGCAGCACAGGGAAATAGCATAAGCGTGACTTTTAGGATTGGACGGTTCATATTGATAATGTTTAAAAAGACCGGTTTTTCTGTCCAATCGGTCAAGATAAGGCGAAGTGGCCAGCCAGAGATCGCCCCATTGATCTTCACAAATACCCATGACCGAGCCCCGGCTCAGACTGGCGGGATTTTGTGGATCGTGAAAAATATGTGCAACATCACCCGATCGTAGATTTAAGAGGCTAATGCCACTGAGATAATGAGCTATCCATAATACTTCATCTTTATCTTCATAAAAAGCGGTCACTTCTCCATGGGCAAGACTATTAGAATTTAGAGGGTTGTGAACATAATACCGGAACGGTTTTTTCCATTTTGAGATAAAACTAAGCCCGCTCTCGCCAGTTCCAAACCATATATTCCCTTGTTTATCCTCATAGATGCTCCGCACATGATACCCCTTGAAACTAGTCTCCTCTTTAGCATCGGGCCGGTAATGCCTGAACCGCCGGGTGGCTCTGTCAAAAATATCCAGCCCCTGATCAGGAGTGCCAATCCACAACCGGCCTTTATTATCCTCGCAAACAGAAGTAGAACGGCGGTCACCAAAACTATCAGGATTGTTCGGTTCATGTTTATACAGACGGGTTTTGCTGATTTCCGGATCATATTCAACAATACCATCACCGGCCATGGTAATCCAGAATTTACCATACCTGTCTCTATAAATTGAATTAACCGTGGGCCAGCGCTTTCTTTCCGTAATAGTATAGGGTATAATTTTAATTTCTTTTGTTTTTGGATCAAAAACGAGAAAATCGTTGGTCGTTCCCAGAAGCAGTTTGCTATCTTCAGTTTCATTAATTGCGCGAATGGTATTGTTATTCCACCAAAAACTGACTGAATCCCATTGCCCCGGAAAAAAATAGCGGGTGAAGTCATCGTTTTCCGGATTATAGCGATTAAGTCCATTCTCCGTTCCAAGCCAGATATTTCTAGCCCTGTCTTCGAATACTGCATGCACATAATTATTACTGATGCTGTGGGGATTTTCTTTGTCATGCAGATAACGGGTATATTTTTCGGTGCAAGGGTCGTAAACGTTTAATCCGTAAGATGTGCCTATCCAGATTTGTCCGGATGAGTCCTGATGGAGTGACCGGATAAATTTATTAGATATA
>CAYSHN010000016.1:0-18214 GCA_964430815.1 uncultured Calditrichota bacterium
ACTGATGCTTTACAATCAAAAACCAGATAAGGCCAAAACATTTCTAACAAAGTATGCACTGGAATGGGGTGATAAAGTTGTGCAACGAGCCTGGAAATTAGGGGAAGAATTGTGGACAAAATATGATGAAAAATTTTAAGTATCATTATAAGAAATTCGATATAAAAATCAATTAACTTTAAATTTTTCTTCAAAACACTATGCCCTCTTTTTTACAGAAAGCAACTCTGGGTGCTGGATGTTTCTGGTGTGTGGAGTCGATCTTCCAGCAATTCAAAGGGATTCAACATGTAGTTTCTGGTTATGCTGGTGGTAAAACCGACCAACCGACTTATCAGCAGGTGTGTTCTAATAATACCGGTCATGCAGAAGTCATTCAACTTACATTTGATCCTGGAATTATTTCGTTCTCCGAATTATTATATGTTTTTTGGCGTATTCATAATCCCACCACTCTAAACCGGCAGGGGAGTGATATCGGTACCCAATACCGCTCGATCATTTTTTATCATGATGCCAAACAAAAAAAAGTTGCCGAAGAATCATTGGCCGAAATCGTTGAATCAGAGTTATGGTCTGATCTTATCGTGACCGAGATTGTCCCCTATACAACTTTTTATCCTGCCGAAGAATATCATCAGAACTACTTTTCCCGGAATCGGGATCAGGGGTATTGTCGGATGGTCATCAATCCTAAGATACAAAAATTCAGAAAGGAATTTGGTACCTATTTAAAATAATTCTGGCATGAAAGTTGAACTATTGTTTTCATGCATAACATCAAAAAAACGCTCCCAGGTTTTTTATATTATTATATTCTCCTACTAGTGAACACCAGTCCAGCTGCTTTTGACTTCAGCGGTGTCGGAGCCGAACCGATTGCACTTGGCAATGCTCTGGTGGCTTATCGTTCCAGTATTTATGCCGTTTATTATAATCCTGCCAATATCACATCAGACCGGAGCCCCATGATCGAATTGGGCTTTCGCTCATTTTATGGATTAACATCCCCGATTCAAACAAATGTTTTGGTGCAGTATCCTATTCAGCACATTCCATTCTCGCTTTGTTGTATTCATCTCGGCGACAAGATCTACCGGGAAATACACCTGGCTCTGGGGAGTTCCTATACCTACCGCGAGAAAATGAGTATGGGTATCAGTTTAAATCTCTATTATCTGGATATTACTGCCTATTCTACTTCATTTAACACAGGGATTAATATAGGTTTTTCTTATCTGTTGAGTGACCGATTTGCTATGGGAGTATTGATAACAAATGTGAATCAACCTAAATTCAGTACTATAAATGAAAAACTACCACAGATTTTTACAATGGGCTGGTGTTATAGTCCACATCAAGACATTACTTTCTGTTGTGATTTGTTTCGCGATGTAAAATATGGACAGGACTACCGGGCTGGAGTATCGATTAAACTCAAATCTGAACTGACACTACGATTTGGCCTAGAAGACAAAAGCAATACCTGTAGTATAGGATTAGGTTTAACAATAAACAGATTAAAATTTGATTATACAGCAACTTTACACAACATACTGGGGCTATCTCACGTAACCTCGATACAACTAGCACTATGATCTTTATTTATATTATATTACTGTTTTTCCCCCTGGTAATTTCCGGACAGAGTTCGCTCGGTGATGATATTTTGAACAACCGCCGGGCACTGGAACAGATTAAGAATGAAATTCAATCACTAAAAAAGGAGATTACCAAAGCAGAAATTAAATCCAGTTCTACACTTGATCAAATCAGAATTATTGAGCGAGAATTAGTATTACTCAATCAATCCCGCTTATTACTTATAAAGGAAGCGACTTTATTACGGCAGAGAATAGATGAAAACCACGGGCAACTACAAGAAAGGAAAACTAAACTACAGCAAATCAGGGATAATTACGCCCGACAAGCAATCTATAATTATAAGCATGGAAAATTAAAAGATCTGGAGATCTTAATGACCGCTTCTTCTTTTAACCAGCTAATGGTTCGTTACAAATATATGCAGATTATTACTACCCAGGAAAAGATTCAAGTTCGCACGATTTCCGATCAAATTATCCGGATCAATCAACTTGAAGAGACATTAACCTCTGACCTGCGTCAGTTAAATCTAACCTTAAAAGAGAAAGAAGAACAACAAAAAAAATACCTGGTTAAGAAAGATGAAAAAAGAAATTTAATTACCAGGTTAAAATGGACCAGTACAAATTTGCAGCAACGTTTACGTGAAGCACAGCAGGAATATGAAAAATTACAGAGTATTATTGCCACCCTGGAAAAACAGCGCAATGTGCGGGAGCGGGAAGGTATTAGCGGCAGCGATTATGCCAAATTAAATCCGCGGAATTTCGCTACTAATAAAGGAAAATTTCCCTGGCCGGTCAAAGGTAAAATTCTGCATGCCTATGGCAGACAGCGTGATTTTAAACTGAATACCATCGTAAACAATACTGGCATCGATATCCAGGCCAAAACCGGTATGGAAGTACGGACAATATACACCGGCATTGTCAGCATGATCACTTATCTTTCGGGTTACGGCAATACTATTATTATTGATCATGGTGATGGTTACTATACGGTTTACTCACACCTCGATGAAATTTATGTTGAAAAAGAACGTCTGGTGGAAACTGGTTCAGTGATTGCATCGGTTGGTGATTCCGGCTCTTTAGAAGGATCGATGTTACATTTTGCCGTATTTGTCAATCAACAGACAGAAAATCCGGAATCCTGGTTAAAATAATTGATGAAAGTTGTTGCCGTTAAACCGGGTTATTAAAACTGTCTTTTCCTCTCTCTGCTCAGTGATTGTTTACCAGTATGAACGTCACATTCTTCAGTGGGTGCGTATTTCATTATGAACAGTTCGTCTATGGTTTGTGGACAAAAAGGGGTGGCTAACTTTTTTGTTTCTTTGCAAATCTTTAAATGTACCACATTAGGTGCAACATCAAATTGTGCTGCAGGAAATTGCAGGGAATCATATACCGTTTTAATGAATTGCCCCCAAAAGGGTAAAGCTGCTAGAGAACCAGTTTCATTCCTGCCCAAAGATAATTGAGGATCATCAAATCCTACCCACACTCCTGCCGAAATATGCGGTGTAAAGCCAATAAACCAGGCATCAGTATATTCATTAGTGGTACCAGTTTTACCTCCTATGGGAATAGTCAACTGATAATCTCTGCGTAAGGAATAACCAGTGCCATAGTTTACTACTCCTTGCAGGAGATTATTCATTACATAGGCGGTTTCTCGGCGAAGTACTTCTCGCCCAGGTGAGCGGTTTTGGTATATTATATTACCTGTTTTATCCTCAATCCTTATAATTGATATTGGATTGAAATAAATTCCATTATCGGCAAAAACGCTGAACGCTGATACAAGATCAAGCAAATAAACTTCCGAAGATCCGAGCGCCAGGGAAGGTACTGGTCTTATGTTAGTTTTAATACCCATTCTTCTGGCATAATCGACCACCAGGGCAGGTCCAATTTCCTGAATAAGGCGGATGGTCACCAGATTTTTTGAGCCGGCCAAGGCTTCTCGCAGTGTCATTAAACCTGAAACGTCATTCTCATAATTATGGGGTGTCCAGCGGGTACCATCATCATTAATCAGAACAAAAGGTTGATTTAGAAACTCATCGGCAGGGGAGTAACCATTATCTATCGCCGCGGTATAGACAAATGGCTTAAAGGCTGAACCTGGTTGACGTGCCGCCTGTACGGCACGATTATATTTGGACTTTTCAAAATCCCTGCCACCAATTAGAGCCAGGATATGACCGCTGTGCGGATCAAGACAGATAAAAGCAATCTGTACCGTGGTTAATTCATTGAACAACGAATCAGTTATGGTCGAATCTGACCTACTATGCAGACGTTCTTGCAAGGAAGATTTATAGCGGACCCGTTTCTGGAATTCGGGCATAATTGCTTGTACGGCCCTGTTCATATACCGTTGAATACGCGTATCCAGTGTAGTATAAATCCGTAAACCATCCTCATATACATTGACTTGCAGAGAATCCTGTAACTGGTTCATCTGTACTCGGATATATTCAGTGAAATAAGGAGCTATCTTTTTCGTTTCAGAAGCGGGTTTGAGCCGCAGAGGTATTTGCTTTATCGAATCATATTCGGCTTTGGTCAAATACCCTTCTGCCATCATGGAATATAAAACAGTATTCCGTCGCTGCAGGCCTCGCTGTGGATTAGTTATGGGGTTATAGGCACTCTGCGCCCGCAACAATCCGATCAATACAGCACATTCTTCGACGGTGAGGTCTTCAGTATTTTTAGAAAAATAGGTCTGGGCTGCAGATTGTATTCCATAGGCATTACTGCCAAAAAAATTGACATTCAAATACATCTCAATAATTTCACGTTTGGAATAGGTCCGTTCAATCTGAATAGCAGTTAATATCTCTTTAATCTTTCGTGTCCAGGTCCTGGCCAATCCGAAATAAAGATTACGGGATAATTGCATGGTCAGAGTACTACTGCCTTGAACTATACGCAGATGTGCCAAATTCACCAGGAATGCTCGAAAGCCGGCGAAGATGTCCACCCCCCAATGATGATAAAATCGCCTGTCTTCGGTAGCTAATAAAGATTGTACCAGATAATCAGGAAATTTGTGATAGGGTACAATCGTTCGATTTTTATAATGAAAGTTATCGATGATTTGACCATCAATTGAATAAACCTGCGAAGCCAGAGCAGGGGCTATATGTTCCAGTTTTGTAAGTGAGGGCAAATCCTGACTGATATACCAGAGAAAGATGGTGATGCCTATACTGATGACCACCGTCAGAATTATCAGTATAATTTTAATCTTGTTTGATCCCGAAGCTACCGGGAATGAATTTGTTCTATCCGGGAGATTTTTCATCATACTCCGATTATCACCAGAGGCACTTGATCTTCGCTTGCGTTTCATTGTTTAGGGAACATTTAATTTATTCTTTAATATATAGTCATATAAATACCTTCTTATGAAAATAAAGAGATTAAGAAATTAATGCAAGAACTTTACAGATAGTTTCCAAATTTGCACTTGTTATTAAGATTTAAGGCAAGTAAATTGAAAATTTATGAAAATAAAATATTTTATACTGTTAACCATTTTACTCGGGAGCGGATGCACCACATCACGAACCGGTTATTTGGTTACACCTGTAGATAAAGAACGTCTGTTAAAAGCCCGCGATCATTTTACAGCCGGTTTATTCTATCAGTTAGAAAATAACCATGAGCAGGCCCTGATTGAATTTTACCAGGTCTTATTATATGATTCCATTTCCACCGAGATTTATAACTGCATCGCTGAGAATCATATGGCGCTGGGACGTTATGAAAGTGCTTTGCGCTATCTGCAAAAATCTCAGAATCAAAAACCTGGCGAAGCAGAAACTACCCGTTTAATCGCAGAATGTCATTATCGGCTTAAGGATGATGAAAAAGCAATCCACTACCTGAACCAGGTATTGAACCTTGATCCATTGGATGAGAATTCCCGTGCCCTATTATTGCTGCTCTATCGTAAAACAAATAATCAAATCGGCATGGCTAAGCAATATGAAAGAATGATTGAAATATACGGCGAAGATGAAGACTGGGTACGCAGGGCTGCGACTATCTATCTGGAGAGCGGACAAATAGATGAAGCCTTAATGCTGTTTCAATCTTATCTTAACGCAGACTCGACCAATGCCGGCATGTGGTATAGTGTGGGTACAGCCTATGAGTTAAAGGATCAACTGGATGACGCCATCTCCGCCTATGAAAAATCTTTAAAATATCTCCCCAAATTTGAACAACCTGCTCAGCAAATTTATAAAATTTGCAGAGGAAAAAATAACTGGGACAAAATTCTTAATGTATTCCAATCATTATATCAGGTCGAACCCACGATTATATTTTATCGCCTGATTCTGGCCGAAGCATATCTCAATAAAAATCAATATCAAATGACCAGAAAATTGCTGCTACCAGTGTCGGAACAGCAGGAATTGCCATGGCAGGTATATGAATTGCTGGGTCGCGCCGATCTGGAAGAAAAAAAATATCCGGCAGCGGGAAATTATTTCCAAATGATCATCGAAAAAGACGCTCATAATCCCATGGGCTGGCTATTAAAAGGCTTTGCGCTTTCCGACATGGACAGTTTGACCCAAGCCGAACAACATTATCGCAATTCATTACAGTACCTGCCTGATAATTCATATCTGTTGTCTTTTCACGGAATCAGCCTGAGTAGGCTGGGCCGGGATGAAGAAGCACTGGGACCCCTGCGGAAGGCAATCGATAAAGATTCAACTAATCTAAATGCTTTACTCTCCTATGGATTTGCTTTAAATCGCTTGAATCGAAATGCCGAAGCAGCTCTTTCCCTGGAGAAATTGCTCAAACTGGACCCAACCAACCTGACGGCGTTAACTACTCTAGGACTGATTTATGATACCATGGAAATATTTTCCAAATCAGATAGCATTTACGAACAAGCCCTGCAACTATATCCGGAGAATGACTTACTGATGAATAATTATGCCTACAGCCTGGCTGAGCGAAATGAAAAATTGGAATATGCATTGGAGCTTGCTCTGAAAGCAATTGCTGCCAAACCAGATAATGGAGCCTATCTCGATACAGTGGGATGGATTTACTACAAATTGAATAATTTCCAACAGGCCTTGTCATATATTCAACTATCACTGGCCAATCGTGAAAATAGCGCTGTGGTAATTGAACACCTGGGTGATGTCTATCTTAAATTAAATCAAATCTCCGCAGCGGTTAAATGCTGGCGGCGGTCACTGGAACTTAATACCAATCAAGAAAATCTAAAACGCAAATTAGAGATCTATGGGCATGAAAAGTAAATTATTTATTCTAACCCTGCTGCTGTTGTTAAGTTGTGCCAATCCTAAATTCATCCTTGATACTGAACAGGTATCATTCCGCCAACTTCTGGAATATGTAGAAAACGATCAACAGCAAGTAAAATCTCTGCAGGCGGTTTCACGAATTACCATAGATTCAAAAGAATTCAGTGGACATTTTTATGCCAATATCTTGTACCAGCAAAGCGATTCATTATTAATCACAGTTAATGGCATATTCGGTCTTGATGCAGGTAATTTATTTATTGGTAAAGACCGATTTATTTTTTATAATCAAATCACTAATAAGTTTTATAATGGTTCGGTTCAGGATTTCAAATCTAAAAGATTTATGCAATTCCCTCTGACAATTTCTGAATTGTCGAATATCTTACTCGGTAAAGAAAACTTTACGATTATGAAAATCATAGACTACTCGGTGCAACAAAATTCATTTTTGATTAAGGCCCAAAATGGGGACCTGAATTACGATATCTGGATCGATAATCATACTGGTCATATAGTTAAATTACATGCCTATAAATTTGATCAATTGCTTTTTACACGCGAGTATGGTGATTTTATTAAACAAAATGACATCTATTTCCCCCGGAAAATTATTATGACTCAAGCAGAAGAACGCCAGTCTGTCGCTATTTATTATACTGAACTGAAAATTAATAAAGAAATTAACCGAGATAAATTTAACATTAAAGTATCCGATACCGCCCAGCAGATCGATATCTCCATTAATCAGGAAAACTTTAAACAGGAATAAATATGGATCTTTCCATTGTAATACCCTTGTACAACGAACAGGACTCATTGGAAGAATTGGTTACCAATATCAGTTCGCAAATTGTACCTTTAAATTTACAGTATGAAATCATCTTGGTCGATGATGGCAGCAATGATAGATCTTTACAGATTTTGAAGTCTTTGCGCACACGATTCCCACAAATAAGAATATTAAGTTTTCGCAAAAACTATGGTAAGAGTGCAGCACTCTCCGAAGGATTTAAAATTGCCGTCGGTAAAATTGTCATCACCATGGACGCTGATTTGCAGGACGAGCCTGCCGAAATACCCAAGTTGCTAAACCAGATAAATTCCGGTTATGATATGGTCTCAGGCTGGAAAAAGAAAAGACATGATCCCTGGGGGAAAACTATTCCTTCTAAATTTTTTAATTTTACCACTTCTATTTTAAGCGGAATAAAAATTCATGATTTTAATTGCGGACTCAAAGCCTACCGTCAGGAAGTCATCAAGGAAATTCCCGTCTATGGTGAACTGCACCGTTATCTGCCAGTACTGGCTCATCGTAAAGGTTATTCAGTCGGTGAAATTATCGTACAGCATCATCCACGCAAATATGGATCTACCAAGTATGGATTTCGCAGGTTTTTCGAAGGATTTTTTGATTTGTTGACTGTATTATTTCTCACCCGCTACAGACAGAAACCCCTGCACCTGTTCGGACTTTTTGGATTAATTTCATTATTCTTTGGATTTTTAATCTCCGCTTTTTTAACTATTCAATGGTTTCAGGGTCATCCGATCGGTAATCGCCCTTTATTATTCCTGGGGATATTATTAATCATTGTAGGTATGCAATCTTTTTCTATCGGTTTATTAGGAGAAATGATAACCAATATAAAAGATGAAGAACGCGTTTATTCCATAAAAGAAAAAATAATGTAACACCTGAAGGATAAGATCATGTCCGACAAAACTTACTTTATTCATGAATCCAGCTATGTAGATGAACCGTGTGAGATTGGTGAAGGAACCAAAATATGGCACTTCTCCCATATTATGAAAAATTCTAAAATCGGGAAAAATTGTAATATTGGACAGAACGTTGTGATCTCGCCTGATGTAGTCCTGGGAAATAATGTTAAAATTCAGAATAATGTATCCGTTTATACTGGTGTGATCTGCGAAGATGACGTTTTTCTGGGACCATCTATGGTTTTTACCAACGTCAGTAATCCGCGCAGTCACGTAATCAGACGTAATGAATACCAGTCCACACGGGTTAAAAAAGGAGCCTCGATTGGAGCTAATGCGGTAGTGATATGTGGTCACGATATTGGATATTATGCCTTCATTGGTGCCGGTGCCGTGGTTACTAAAGATGTTCCCGATTATGCTTTGGTTGTGGGAAATCCGGCCCGCGTTGTCGGATGGATGTGTTATTGTGGAATACGACTGAATTTCAATAACACCAAACAAGCAAAATGCAGCGCTTGTGGAAAGGAATACCAGATGATCCATGAAAATCAAATTGAACAAAAAGCGGGATTAGTAGTCGTAAATAGTGTTCCTCTACTTGATTTGAAATTACAATATGCCTCAATCAGAAATGCGATTGAACCCGCCATCAAAGAGGTCGTTGAGTCACAATACTTCATTCTAGGACCTAAAGTCAAAGAACTGGAAGAGAAAGTGGCTGAATATTCACAAACAAAATACGGTATCGGAGTTTCTTCCGGCACCGATGCATTATTGATAGCCTTGATGACTTTAGATATCACCAGCGGGGATGAGGTGATCACCACACCCTATTCTTTTTTTGCCACAGCAGGAGTAATTGCCCGCCTCGGTGCTAAACCCGTATTTGTCGATATCAAAGCGGATACCTTTAATATAGATCCCGCTAAAATCGAAAAGGTTATTACCCAAAAGACCAAAGCGATTATTCCTGTACACTTGTATGGTCAGCTGGCCGATATGGATCCTATCATGGAAATTGCCCGAAAGCATAAAATTCACGTCATTGAAGATGCCGCACAAGCCATCGGCTCTGAATATAAAGATAGACGCCGCGCTGGATCAATTGGACATCTGGGATGTTTTTCTTTCTTCCCCAGTAAAAATCTGGGTGCATTTGGGGACGCCGGAATGGTGGTTACTCAGGATAAAATCTTAGCTGAAAAATTACAACAGTTGCGCGTGCATGGTGCCGAGTTAAAATATTATCATAAATTTGTCGGTGGTAATTTTCGTATTGATACACTGCAAGCAGCTATCCTGATGGTAAAAATTGCTTACCTCGATTCATGGACAGCTAAACGCCAGGAAAATGCCCATGATTATATCTCGCTGTTCAAAACGAAGGGACTGGATAAGATCATCGGCCTGCCGGTCAGCCTGGATCACTATCGTCACATTTTCAATCAGTTTGTGATCCGTGCTCCCAAACGGGACAACTTGATGAAACATTTGAAAGATTGCAAAATCGGCTGCGAAGTCTATTATCCTGTTGCTTTACATAATCAGGCCTGTTTCGCCTATCTGAATTATAAGCATGGATCCTTCCCGATATCAGAACAGGCGACTGCCGAGACCCTGGCTATTCCAATTTATCCGGAATTGACCATGGCCCAGAAAGAATACGTGGTGGATAAAATATATGAGTTTTATTCCAAATAAGACCGTACCGGTTTTTCTGATTTGCATTCTTCTGCCTACTATTTTGTCAGCTCAGGTCATACAATATCTTACTGCGGATCGGTTTACCCATTATGCATATGATGACTGGATATCCTATGCTCCTGCTTTAAATATCACCTCAATCGATATGGATGATAATTACGTATATTTTGCATCCTCGCTTGGTGGAATATTACGCTACGATAAATATCAAAATATATGGGATTATCCATTCACAACCAGCAATGGATTACGCAGCAATCGTATAAAACTCGTAATCTATAGTGCTGAAGACCTGATGCTATATGCTGTATCTCGTCGCGGAATCGATACCTATAATCCTGCAGAGAGATTCTGGCGCCCGGCCCGACAGAATACAATTCCTCCGCGCATCGAGCCTGCTGCAGTCGAACTCGAAGGGATTGAACCTGGTAAGAATTCTCGTTTTCCTCCTAATTTCCGCCCCACCAATTCCTATCTGCCAAATTTTTTCACAAATATAAATCTGAACTATCAACCAGACGGTGTCATTTATGACAGCAATAACCGGGATTTCAAACTCACCGACCGGATTGTTGACAGCTGGCAGAGACTCTGGATCGGCAGTAACGGACTGGGTCCCCTGAAAGCCGATCTTTACACCTGGCGTTTGGAATCATTGCCTCAATCCCTTCCGTTTATTTCCCCACGGGATATTTTTCTGTGGGCTGACCAGATCTGGATTGGTGGTTTAAATAAGGGCAGGGGTATCGGAGGGATTACGTTGTGGAATACTGTTGATAACAGTTGGCAATACTTTGAAGCACAATATATACCCCAACTCTATAAAGATGACGTGATCGCTATGGATGGTAATAAAAATGACATTGTTTGTGCTACAATCGATGGGGTGGCTATTTTTATACCAAATAAAAATAAATGGCTCACCTTAAATAGCCAGGCCGGTCTGGAGGGTGATCGGATTAACGATGTACTGGTTTTTGGGGATACAGTTTATGTAGCTACAGAATTTGGATTCAATTGGATTAATCTAAATTCAATGAAAGTTTATGAATCCAGTCAAACTATACTCGATCATGTGTGGATCAATCAATTAGCATATAAAGACAGTCTGGTCTGGGCCGCTACACGGTTTGGATTATATAGTATTGATATCAATAAGGATATAATCATAAATCATCCTTCTCATGCAGCGATGATCGATTATGATCTGACCGCCATTGAAGCAGTTGCTGATGAAATCTGGATGGCTAACAAGAATGGTATTGCTTATTGGGATCAGCGGCAGGATGAATGGCACAGTTTCTCAAATTTAGATTTGGTGTTTTTAGTAAGAGATATCACCTATACCGAGAACTGTATCTGGTTCGCTACCGATAAGGGATTACTGAAATACGATCGCACGCGGAATTACTGGCGGATGTATACGGAAAAAGACGGACTGATCAGTCAAGATACCTACCATCTCGATCCACAGAATGAATATCTCTGGATTACCACTTCGGAAGGAATTACCCGTTTTCGCTGGTGGCGTGAGGATCGAATCGATTAAATCTCCAATTCAAAACTGACGATAAAATTTCTGCCGGGACCGTTAATGCCCGAACCATGTTCACGATAATTAAAATCAAATAAATTCTCTATCGAAAATCGGAGTCTGGTATTTTCCGTACTGTACCAGAGCCAGCGCAAATTTACAATCCACCATCCGGGAGTTCCACCCGACGGAATACGTGGATCATCTTTATCATCTGCCGACAGACGATCTTGCTTCGTTGCAAAACGTACATAGAGATCCGTGGAAAACCCTTTCCCGGACCAGCCCAAACCAGCCAGTCCACAAGTTGGCGGGATTCCACCAATTGGTTCATTAATTTTGGTATTTTGCCCAAAGGTTGAAGTTAGAGTAAAATACAAATTAAAATTCTGATAAAATCCGTATTGTAAACCGGTTTCCAGACCTCTGATATAGGCAGTACCGGTATTCTGTTTACTTTTGATTTTGTATTCCACGCTATCCCTGAACATCGTAGCCGATCCTTGATAGGTCGCATCTGCACTGGCAATCAGGTCGTGAATATTTGCATAATAAACCCCTGTTTTAAAAACCAATCGGGAGAATTTTAATTCACATCCCAGGTCAATACTACTCAATTTTTCTGCTCCTAGATCTTTATTAGGAATTTCAAAAATATTGCCTTTGGATTCCCCGAATTTTGATAGATCATTCAGATTGGGAGCACGAAAGGCCTGGGCTAAATTCAATCTGAACAGAATCTCCGGTCTGGGTTTATAGATCATACCCAGACTACCCGTAACCGCCTGAAAATTCAGATCAATCCCGGTTTGAGTTGAATCTAGTGCTTCAGCCAGTAAGAGATTAAAAGCGGTTTGAAAATAACTCCATCTGATTCCTGAGACTAATGACCATTTAGAGTTCAATTCGATTTCATCCTGTATAAATATCCCCAGGTTGAGGTATGTTGACTTATCCGGGTATCTGCCCCGTGAATCCCTGATGAAATTTAAATCCGTGGTACTACGCGTAGAACGCGAACTGGCTACTTTGTCTCGGTAGATTTCTGTTCCTATCGTTAGTTGCTGTTTTTGATAGGGAGCAGTCAACATTAATAATAATCCCGCCGTTCGTACCTGGTCAAGTTCTCTACTAAGAGCAGAACTGTTTGTTTTCTGCATTTCCCTCCCCTCCTGCTGTTCCTGGAACGAAAGGGTGCTGGTAAAAGTGGCCAGCGATCGTGTCGACAAAATAGATTCATACTTTACATAAACCAGATCGCGACTTTGCGGTTCATAGATCCAGCGGTAATAATTTTCCGTTTCATACTTGTCATACCGTGGAACATCTTTTTGCCGGCAATGTTGATAAACCAGGGTCATGATCTGCAACGGGGTCAAACCAAAAAGTACTTTAGTATCCACATCATAAGCATCAAAACCATTGGGCGATTGTCTTAAACCATTGGTGGAATTTTCAAGTTGCGGATATTTACTATTTGCACCGCGCCACAGATCGCCATAACTTTTATAACTATAGCCAGCCTGCAAGGCCAGCCGTCGATAGCTGACTGCAAAATCTCCATGGATTGATTTTTCATTATCGGCACTGGCATACCGACTAAAAAAACTAAAATCATATTTGAATTGCTGACTGTATAAGTCCGGTTTTTTTGTGAGAACATTGATGGTCCCGCCAAGTGCATCGCTGCCATATAATACTGATGTTGGTCCACGCACCACTTCAATCTCATCGGTCATAAACTGATCTATCGTTGTAAGGTATTGATGATTGCCCAAACGATAGGTTGAATTATTAATCCGGATGCCATCCACCAGTAATAAAATTTGATTCGAACTTAATCCCCGGATGATGGCTGAGCCGCCGCCCTGATTTGTTTTTTGAATAACTAGACCCGGCTCTTCCTGCAATGCCTCTGCTGTCGTTTTAGCTTCACGGCTTTTAATCAGACTGGCGGGAATAATATTGATTTGAGCAGATACTTGCTCGGGTAATCGCTCGGATCGACTGGCGGTAACTACAATTTCACCACTGGTATAAATTCTGGAATCGAGAAGAACAGAATCCAAATTTGTAGTCTCTGCACTATTAATCCACAGGTTAGAGATAATTTTAGTACGATAGCCCATATGAACAAAAGTCACTGTGTAAATTCCCGGTTCAATTCTTTGCATACTGAACATTCCGGTAGCATCTGAGATTTCTACCCGGCCCAGGGCAGGAATTACAACATGAACATTGGCAATCGGCTCCTCAGACGTATTGAAAATCCTGCCCTTAAGTTCTCCTGCGGGATTCTGACTCTGAACCTGGTTGTGCAAAAAGATTGCTATAAATAGAAATATTAAAGAAATGATGCGGATTGACATTATAGATTTATATGACTTGTCGTGAGCTATTATTATTAATACTCCCTTGAAAATATACATAGAAATACATTTTGTAATGACAATTTTTGACGTTTATTTACACAACGATAACATCTGCTGTGACCTAACTTCGTATTAAAGACTATGATGATAAAACAGATACAACAACATAGGAGGAACGAACCATGAAAAACAAAAATCTTTACATGGCACTGTTAATTATTCTGGCCTTGGTTTCCAGTGTTTTCGCACAGCAACAGGACCCAATCGGCAGAGGAATCGAGAACTATTTAGTAGCCCTTGACTCAAAAAATAATGGTCTGATTGAATCGGCTATTGTGAACATTATGAAGTTAAAAATGATTTACCCGCATCGGGATTATTCAAAGATGATTGATAAGTTGGATCAATTGAGCCAATCGACTTCTAATAAAGCTATTCGCTATGAAGCTTTTATAGTGCTGTGTTACCTGGAATTTCCTGAACGCTTCAACTGGATTCAAACCAATGATAATCAGCAGATCGACGAGCTTTTAACAAACCTGGTTTTCAGAATTCATGAACAAACCAAGTAGGGGCGAATAATCATTCGTCCCTCTAAATACTCCTGGGTAGATGTTCTCTTCAATTACCCGCGGGCCGGGATTTTTATTCATTTCTTTTTTTACAGAAAAATTAAATTTATATTTACATCATGAAGCGGATATTCTCTCTGCATGAATATTTGTGGCAAAAATGGTATATTCCCTTATGGCGATTGCGTTTATGCACATTGATCTTTTTTTTGCTTGTTAACCTGACCACACCGACTATGGCTAAGCAAGACTCACTGTTGGTACGTTTTCAGGTTTCGGCTGTAAATTTATCCGATACTGCAAAAATATATATTACAGGCAATCAACCACAGTTAGGTAATTGGCAACCCGATCAGGTCGCTCTGCAGAAAAAAACCGGGACCAATATCTGGTCAGTTGAGTTCAGATTCCCCCCGGGAGAAATTCTGGAATACAAATTCACCAAGGGACAATGGTCTGCAGAAGCAGTTGCTGCGGATGGTACAGTTCCCCAAAATAGTACATTAAAAGTCGAAAAAGATACAACACTGTTCACCGAAATCAGATACTGGAAAGATGCGTTTAAATATGAAATTCAGGGACAGATTACAGGTACGGTGCAATATCACTCCAGGATTGAAGGTAAAGGTCTTCGACCGAGGGATTTGATCGTATGGCTTCCTCCTGATTACCAGAAGGATATAAAACGTCACTACCCGGTTCTGTATATGCAGGATGGTCAGAACTTATTCGATCCGCATACCTCCACTTTCAGCATAGACTGGCAGATCGATGAAACCGCCGATAGCCTGATCCGTCAGGGTAAAATAAATCCACTAATTATCGTCGGCATATACAACACCGCTCAGCGTAATGTTGAGTATGCACCCAACGATACTGGCCGGGCTTATATGAAGTTCGTGGTGAAAAAGGTAAAACCGTTAATTGATAGCACTTATCGCACTTTACCTGACCGAAATAATACAGCTACCGGAGGCTCGTCCCTGGGTGGATTGATTTCCTTCATGCTGTTGTGGGAATATCCACAGATATTTTCTAAAGCTGCTTGTTTTTCCCCCGCCTTGAAAATTGGAACACTGGATTACGTAACGCCAGTCCGGCAGGATGGTAAACGACAAATGCCGGTCAAGATATATCTGGATAACGGTGGTGTGGGAGTGGAAGAAAAACTGCAACCAGGGATCGATGAAATGCTGAGGACCCTGAAAGAAATCGGTTATAACGCGGATCAGGATTTTTACTGGTTCAAGGATAGTACTGCCACCCACAGTGAATCAGCCTGGGCTAAAAGGGTCTGGCGTCCATTGGTCTTATTCTGGGGTAAAAAGTAATTATTAATGTACACTGATAACAATCAACAAAAGGAAAAAACTGTGACTGATTCGATTAAATCTATCTCCAAAATAATTGATCATTCTTTGCTCCATCCCCAGCTTACTGATCAGGAACTGCAAGCCGGTTGTCTGCTGGCCCGCCAGTACGAAGTTGCTTCGGTTTGTATCAAACCATATGCCGTACCCCTGGCCAGAGAAATTCTGACAAAATCACAGGTCAAAGTGGGCACGGTTATAGGTTTTCCCCATGGTGGCAATCAATTGGAAATTAAAATCAAAGAGGCCGAAAGGGCCCTGGCAGATGGCGCTGAAGAATTGGATATGGTCATAAATATCGGTAAAGTACTAAGCGCCGAATGGTCTTACATCACAGAGGAAATCAGGACAATTAATAATATCCTGGTCGAAAAAAATGGAATCCTTAAAGTTATCTTTGAGAATGACTTTCTAACTGATATAAATTATAAACTGAAACTTTGTGAAATATGCAATCAACAGGCAGTGGCTTTTGTCAAGACCTCAACCGGATATGGCTTTGTTAAGCAAAAAAACGGAAATTATAATTATAGCGGAGCGACTGATTCAGATTTAGTTTTGATGCGCAGCAACTGCAATAAATCTATCCAGATTAAAGCAGCAGGCGGAATCCGCACCCTGGATGATTTATTACGAGTCAAAGCACTGGGGGTAACCAGAGTGGGCACTACTTCCACCGAAAAAATTTTACATGAGGCCAAAAACCGGGGTTATAATTAATTCAAAAACGAATCATTAATGAACAGATAATTTCTTGCGCCGAAGGTAATTTGGCTTTACTTTATTTATAGAATTCCTGCTAAACAACAGAAAGATGGATTTAACCTGATCTTTATTCAAGATTTGTTTTGTGATTGTCGACAATCTAAGTAATAAAATCTCATTAAACCTTAAATCTTGCATTTTTAAATGAGAAGGTTTAAATTTTTGGAGATGTGTAACTTCTTTAATTTTCAGTGAATTACACACTAATTTTATATAACAAGTCTGGAGTGCAAAATGAATATTAAGGGGCAATATCCAAAAAGTCTCATATTTATCGCTATGGTGGTAATGTATCTTTTGCACCTATCAACACTTTATGCCCAGAAAGCCAGTGCAGAGTTTATCTCTACGATTATCCCCTCAAATTTAAATACGGGCCAGCAAGTTAAAGATGGTGTGCAAAATCTTACATATAAGGACAATATCCTGTATGTAATTAATGTTTGGGCTGGTATCCAGGTAGTAGACGTGAGCAATGTTTATAAACCGAAGGAGATCGGGCGTTATCAAAATGAACATCGCGCTCATAATTTATTCATCGATGAAAATTATGGCTATCTTT
The DNA here is from genome assembly GCA_964430815.1 of uncultured Calditrichota bacterium. Taxonomy (GTDB): domain Bacteria; phylum Calditrichota; class Calditrichia; order JAJRVZ01; family JAJRVZ01; genus CAVZSQ01. The sequence goes on from CAYSHN010000016.1 coordinate 17,530, forward strand.
CAGATGAACTGGAAGGGGTTAGTATTCTGGATCTTTCCGATCCCAGGGCAATTACCCGGGTTGGCAAAATCCCGACTGAAGGTAACGCCTGGTGGGTCGAAGCAAACTTTCCTTATGTGTATATCGCCGAAGAAGAACGAGGGGTGACAGTATACAATATAACGGATGTTACTAATCCGTTACTCATTGGCAGTTATGATACCCCTGGCTGGACCTGGGGATTAAATGTACAGGGTGATTATGTATATGTAGCTGATAAAACCGGAGGATTATTGATCCTCGACTTTACTGTAAAAGAATCACCGGTTTTAATCGGTCAATTCAAAGAACCTAAACAGGCCAAAACGATCCAGATTGAAGACAATTATCTTTACCTTACTGATGGGCCAAATGGATTATTTATTCTTGATATCTCCAATCCAAAATTCCCTGCTCTGGTTAGTAGAGTCAGAAGTGATGGTTTTATTTTCAATGTCTTTAAAAGTGGAAAATATGCTTATCTGGCCAATGAATCTTTACGCCGGCTGGATATAGTTAGTTTAACCGATATAAAGAAACCGGTTCTTGAAGCAAGTTATCAGGCTGATGATAAGATCTACAGCGTATGGAAAAAAGATGTGTATGTTTTTGTCGCGGCTAATAGCAAAACACTTATTCTACGGCATAATAATCCTCCTGTACTGGC
>CAYSHN010000017.1:0-18061 GCA_964430815.1 uncultured Calditrichota bacterium
AGGAGTATTTTTATGTCTAAAATGATTCTCATGATTATATACCTGACCACAACCACTTTAGTGTCTGCCCAGCAATCCCGCCTGGTGGTTTCCAGGCCCACTACAACCTTTGATGATTCTAAAATAAACAGCGATTCTATCCCAGCCGTGTATGCCATTGATGGACAATTTGAACGTGTAGTGGTGCTGCGTTTTAAATACCATACAGACCTGCTGGCAGGATTAGACAGTATGGTACAGCACAACCATATCCGCAACGCGGTGATCCTGACCGGAATTGGCTCAGTCCGTAATTATCATTTTCACACAATAAGCAACCGCAACTTTCCTTCACAGAATACTTACGTCCTGGATCCGACTACTCCTGCTGATATCTTGAACATGAGTGGTTATATAATAGCTGGCCGGGTGCACGCTCACCTGACTTTAGCTAATGCCGACCAGGCCTTTGGAGGTCATTTAGAGGCCGGTACCACTGTGTTTACTTTTGCCATTGTCACACTTGGTATCTTAAATGATACCATGGATCTCAACCACATCGATGACAAAACCTACCGATAACTCCAGTAAATCTTGAGATGAATAAAAAGAAAAATTTGCGGGAAGGGAAAAATACTATTGACCTGAAATATTGATAATTTGACCGTCATGTAATTCAATCCGCCTGGAGGCCTGTTCCATGATCCTGGGATCATGGGTTGAGAAAATAAAGGTGGTACCATTCTGACGATTGAGTGTTTTCATTAACTGGATAATCTCGGCAGCATTTTCAGAATCCAGGTTTCCGGTCGGTTCATCAGCCAACACCAATAATGGATTGGTCACCAGAGCCCGGGCAATGGCCACCCGCTGCTGTTGTCCACCAGATAATTCATTGGGCCGGTGTTTTTGATAATCAAGCAAACCCACCTGTTCTAATAACCTGTGAATTCTTTGTTTCCGCTCTTTCTTATGACATCTCTGTAAAATCAGAGGATATTCCACATTTTCAAAGATGCTGAATACCGGTATCAGATTAAAAAACTGAAATACAAAACCAATTTTGTCCCGCCTGATCAAGGCCAATTGTTTTGAACGCAACTGCGATATCATATTTTCCTGCAGATATACTTCTCCACTGGTAGGAGAGTCCAGGCAGCCAACCATATTCAATAGCGTAGTCTTACCTGAACCGGAAGGACCTACCACCACGGTGAACTCCCCTTTTTCCAGGATCAGATCCACACCCCATAACGCCTGTACCTTTCTTTTACCCAGAGTGTATACCTTTTTTAAATTTCTGATTTGAACCAACGACATGGCCACCCTTTCCTTTCAATTAAAAATAGACAGATGCTTTTATTTGAATCATTGCACTATTCCAACCGGATATCACAGACTGTGGACCATTAAAGCGAGACAGGCCATGATACATAATTTCAACGGATAGGTCTTGCAGCGGAGTAACTGTAACTTTGGGAGCGAAGATAAAATGGGACGAATTCAGGTTGGAGAAGAGCATGACCTGTACATCAATTAGACCCAGAATCTCCCGCTTCATCACCATCAAAAAAAGCGTATCCTGCCACAGATTCATGATATAGGGATTTTGAAAAACCGTATTGGCTGGTAAGTATTTTGTATATAGATGTCTACTTCGATTATGATAATATTCCAAAACCAGCATCCCGTTTGGTTTAAAAGTATACATGGTACCAATCAAGAATTTTACCACATACGAATTTTTGTCAACAGGATCAGGTAACACTGGCTGATAAGTAAGATTATCACTGTTAAGCAGAGCCAGCTCACTATGAAATTCGAATCTGGAGATAAATCCGGTATAGTCAAAACCGAAACTGGGGACTCGCCACGAAACCTGGTGCACATTTAAAGAAAACTCATGGGTATTAATTAGCAGGCCTAATTTAGCCGCTAACTCTATCCGTTTAAATATATCATTGTATATGGTCAACAGAGTTAAAGAATAATTACCCAATAAAAAATCACTTTTAATAGCCGCAATACCTTCCCTTTCTTCCTGTGGACGGAAAGGATTTTTGACCGGTTCCAGCATATCAGTAGGATTCCAGGCATAGCCGCTGCCCCAGGCCACCCTCTGTTTTCCGACCCGCATTAAGAACTGATCCTTAAATGTATGATCCCAATAGGTTTCTAAAACAGTAAACTGATATCGATCATCCCGATACCGGCAGTAAAGGCGCGAGTGAATATTCAACCAGTTACCACCAGTAAAATCCATATTCCCATAAACAACCAGTTGCTGAGACTGCTGCTGATCCGCACCACCGGTTGTCTCCTGTTCCAGAGAGAATTTATCCTGGCTTTGGTACTGATATTCCATTCTGCCCCAGATACGGTTGGGTGGCAGCGCCAGCAGATGATCCATAAAACTCAAAACCATGATACTGACTATGATAATTATCTTCATTGTTGTTTATCCAGGTATTGCTGGGTGAACAGGTAATCGGATAAAGCCGCACCGGTTTGTAACTCCAGCCAGGTTATGACAGTTTTGTCCTGCGGATGAAGTACATTGAACATGGTTAAAACGATTGGACGAATCAAGCCGCCCATTTTTTGCAGTTGAGTGTACTGTAAAACTTTTAATAATTTTCCCGAGAGTGAAAAATATTCCTGTCGCAGCGGCAGATAATTTTTTTTAGCAATCCAGAATTTTATTTTATTATAAGCAACTCTGTGATTTTTCGCATTGAGTTCAAGAACATAACAACTATCACCGGCAGGCACCTCATCGGACAGCAGGATAGCATCATAGTCCTGTTCCAGATCCAATTGCAGCAGATCGCCATGAGTAAAATCACTGCCCATAAACAGTTGTTCAGGTGATATACGGATAGACTTGGCAATATCCGGCAGATAAAGGCGCATGATCTCACCATTGCACAGCAGTGCCCGGCCCACTTCCCTGGCCGGAGCAAGAAATTGAGCCAGCATTTTTTTGCGTCCTTTATTATAAAATTTCATTTTATACATTTTATCATAGATCGCCGGCCTGACAATGTTCACCTCACAAATGGCGATGGATGACTCGCCATATAAAAGCTGAATACTACGGGCCAGAATCTGCGGAGCCGATTGTCCAGCGGCATATAGTGGAAAGAGAAATAATATAATAATAAAATATCTTTTCATAGTTAAACCTGTGCTCATTTATCGGATCTCTCTTTATTTTCAGCGATACAAAAATTTTACCAGTTCAATAATTTCCTTTTCAGGCTCTTCGTATTTAATAAAAAGGTGCGATGGCTGCTGCTGGAAATAATAGTACCACTTCTGGGGCACAAACAGTTGGCCAATCAGACCGGCAACTCCCAGTTCAACTTTATAGCAGGGGAAAAGCCCGGCCGGTACCTGTACTTCCTGTTGATCCAAAACCCGGACATACATTTCGAGCAAACGAACAGCGTACTTTTCATTAATTACAATAAAAGAAAAATGTACTTTATCGCCGGGTTGGTCAAAAGGTAAAGCGCGAAATAGATAAAATAGACCAGCTTTGTCGTAGGTATCCGGCTTGATGGCAATGGTCTTATCAATATGGCCAGCCGGAATTAGAACACGGGCCTGTCGGGATGTGTATTCAATCTGTACAATTAAATTTCCCTGCCGATCAGTTTTACGATAGAGAATTGGTTTGAAATCATGTCGATGTACGTAGATGGTTATATTTTCACCCTGCGTCAGCAAGTAAACCGGTCTATCATTAAAAATAGTATCGACAATACCATCAACACAGGTTATGGAATCCGAAGTAGTCAGCAGTACCCGGTTAAGCATCATTCGTTCCCATGCTGGTATCACGGGTTTTGAAAAATCAAACTCCGCAGCAGATAAATGTTGTCCAAGCAACAAGTTTAAAAAAACTATTATTGAACCTCGTAACCTTTTCACTCCTTATCCTTTCTTATAATGTTAAAATGTTTATATAATCATGCGTATGGCACGCGTTATCTCTGTTTTTATGGCCCGGCGAATGGGAAATAAACCAGCCAGGCAACTAGTCAAAAAAATAAGCAGTGCGATTACGGAGACAGATAGCCATGGCCAGAGCGGGAACAGCTGTTTACCACCTATTAAAAATGAAAAGGCTCCACTGCTGCTTATCCCAACTTTACTTAACCACAGAATCATCAGGAATGAAATGATCAGGCCGATTAAAATCCAACACAGGCTGATTATCGCTATTTCTCCCAGAAAGATGGTCAACAATTGATTAGGACTGGTACCCACAGCTTTCAAAATTCCGATTTCACGAATTCGCCGCTGTACCTTCATTACCATGTAGATCATGATGATGCCGAAGATTGAGGTAATTAATAACAGATGGATCATCAGCATCGTGGATTTGGCACCCTGAATCTGATTCAGGTAAAACTTACCAGCCTCCGGCCAGGGATAAACTTTTATCCGGTCAATCTGGTTCAACTGGATATCAATAGTCTGGCTGATGTCATTTAACTGCTGTGGGTTCTTTAGAAAAAGAATTAGTTCCATGACCTGGTTGCCCACATCCAGCAAGGTTTGTGCCGTTTTTAAATGGATATAGGAATTAATAACCTGCCATGGTGCACAATTATCAAAAGTACCACAAAGGGTCAGATCGATGGCATTGATCCCCCCTGCTCTGGTAATACACATAAGGGTGAGATTATCGCCAATTTCTAATTCCAGTGAATTGGCCACATCCTGGTGCAACACAATACCGGTCGTATCCTGCGCTTTTAAAAAGTGTCCCCGGGCCATGGTCAATTCAGAGATGATTTTTTCCTTGGTCGGATCGAGACCATAGATTTTATAGGCGCGGCTGGATTTAGAAGAGGCATAGAACATTCCCGAAAAAAGGATCCGGCCGCAGACCTGTTCGACATTACTATTCTGATCAAGCAATTGCGCAATGGAACCATCGAGATCGATATAGGTCTGCGCCCTGTCGATTTTACCACCGATGATCTCATTACTATGGCTGGTAAGCATCTCCGACTTTTGAATAAGCAGGTGTCCGGTATCTACTTTAATAATACGATTGGTCATCTGTTCAATCATACCCTTTTCAAATGACTGGGCCAGACTAAGCATCAACACACCAAAAGCGATCATTATTCCAATTAAAAGGGATTCGCGCCGGTGGTGGATTGCATTTTTAAAAGCGATGTTTAACATGGTAATCATATTTATTCCCTTTAAATATGGCGGAGAGCATCGGTGGGACTTTTACGAGCCGCCACTGCTGCCGGATAAAGTGTAGCAGCAATTACAACAACTAAAAGTGTCACAAAGACGATGCAGACATCGGAGTAGACAATTTGTGGAAACAGGCGTCCCCCGCCCCATAAAGTTGCCACCGTTTCATTGACACCGGTCAATCCTGTTTTAGCAACGCGCAGAATCAAAGCACTGCTGAGCAGGATACCGCTACTAATGGCCATACTGGCCAGCATGATCATTTCCAGGAGTAATAAGGCATAAATTTGCTGGCTGGTTGTGCCCATCGCCATCAGTATACCGATTTCATGGGTGCGATCGAAGACGGACATCAAAACTGAATTGATGATACCAATCATAATGACCAGGAAAAGAATGATATTTCCAAGCCGGCCAAAGAATTGGATGGTGCGGTTCATACTGTCAAAAATACCGCGGATATCCTGCCAGGTATTCAAAACTACGGGTATCTGCTGGCTGTCGAATTCATTTTGTAATTTTGTTTTTACATATTCAATCTGAGCAGGGTCAGCCAAGTTCAGCACCAGGGTACCAGCAGCATTCTCAACATCCATTAATCTTTGAGCCGCAGAAATAGAAATCAAGGCATACCCACCAATGAAGATATCGATACCTGTCTTTTCCAGTATACCCTGAATTTGAAAAGTACGGGCAGCGATATCACCGTAGACATTGCCGGTTAATAGATCCAGATTCTCCCCTAGTTGCACATGCAATTGCTCGGCCAGTTCGTAACTTAGCAGGATACCTTGATCATCGCTTGCAGATAGCGGCTGGCCCCGGAGCACATGGTACGATGCATTGACCGTACCTTCAGTCTGTGGATCGATACCCGTAATCTTGACCGGTACCATTTGATCATCCCGGTAAAGGGCCGCCCCGAAAGTCAGGCGGGGGGTAATAGCCTGAACATATGGGTCCAGTTGACGGATGACCGGGAGTAATTGTGCATAATCGGCAATTAACGATTTACGGTTTATTTCTGGAATGGCCAGGCAGTTTTTAGGATAATCAGGTGTACTAATCTGCAGGTGTCCGGTCAGAGTATTGATCAGCAGGTTGTTCATGGAATTTAGTATTCCCCGGTGGAAGGCTGAGCTATAGATCATCAATCCGCTAGTCAGCATAATAATGCCGGCCAGGATCATATTCCTGAATTTATAGCGGAACAGATTTTTCCAAGCCGGTTTAAGCATAGTGTCCATTATAGTACTTCCATTATATTAATATTTTCAAAGTACTTTATATATTAAAGTATCTGATCAAAAAAATTTACCCTTTAATGAACTTCTCTAATTGTGCAATATAATCCGCAAAGGCTTCCCGGCCTTTACGGGTGATACGGTACTGCGACTGGGGCTTGCGCTTGACAAATTCTTTTTTCACTGTAATATATTTGGCTTCCTCCAGTTTTCGCAGGTGGATGCTCAGGTTACCATCGGTGGTCTTGACCTGTTGCTTCAGAAAATTGAATTCCGTTTGCTCCACTCCGATCAGAATAGACATGATGGCCAGGCGGATCCGCGAATGAATACGGTCATCGAGTTGTTGATAATCGAAATCAGGCATGGCTCTCTTTTTTCCAGTTTTGATAAAGCACCAGTCCGGGGATCAGTTGAAACAGGATCAGCAACAGCCCCAGGACTAACACGGCATATTCTCCCGGCCAAAAAAACGTAATGATAGATGCCGACCACCAGCCATAAGCCATCCAACTTATCCAGGGACGGTTGGAGACCACCCCGCTCATATACTGGCCGCAACCGAACAGGGCTGTCAGCACCGGTGCTACGGCCAGGTCTTGAATTCCGCCGCTGATATAACCAATGATACCCAGGATACAGGCTGATATGCCAAAAGCAGCCCAGACCCCGTCCATAGCCCGGGTGGTATAGGATGCACCGCCTAAGCGTGCATAAGTACGTCTTTTATATAACACGGTAAATATCCAGCCCGCAACGATAACGGGGATCCAGATATACAGATTATCAAAAGTATAGCCCAGCAGATCTTTGACTATTTTTATCACTATGCCAATCAGGGCGATCAGACTCAGCATGATAAAGATCTTACCATTATCGATCAGTACCTGTTGACTGTCGGTCATTACCTGCTTAATAAAGGCCAGGTCTTCCTGGGCTTGCTGCTTATCCATCTTATAACTCCATGTATAAAGTACTTTGTTTTTTAAAGTAATATAATACTATCAAATTGCTTTGTCAAGTATATTTTCATTGTTTGCATTTGTTGGGGATAAATTAACCGCAGATAAACGCAAATATACGCAGATCAATATTAAGGTTTTGGATAATGTACTTTACTGATCCTTAGACAATCTCATTAATTTCGTGGCGGGATATGTTTCTATATAGATATTTTATCTGCGTTAATCCGCGTCCATCTGCGGTTAATAATTAATCGAAAATAATGGTCTTGCGGCCGTGCACCAGCACGCGGTGTTCCACGTGATAGCGGATGGCCCGGGCTAATACAATCCGCTCCAGGTCACGCCCTTTGCGGATCAGGTCTTCCAGAGAATCACGATGGGTGATGCGTCTGATGTCCTGCTCGATGATCGGCCCTTCGTCCAAATCCTCGGTGACATAATGACTGGTAGCACCGATAATCTTGACTCCCCGTTGATAGGCTTGCTTGTAAGGATTGCTGCCGGCAAAGGCGGGTAAAAAAGAATGATGAATATTGATGATTTTATTGGGAAACTTTTTAACAAACTGGGCAGATACAATCTGCATATATCTGGCTAAAATAATTGTATCTACCTGCTGCTTGGCTAACAATATTAGCTCCTGCCCTTCCTGTTCCATTTTATTCGCCGGGGTGATTGGAAACAGATGAAAGGGAATTTTATAATGAGCAGCCAATCCCTGCAGATCGGGATGATTAGAGATGATCAGGGAAATTTCGATGGGAAATTCACCGATACTGTTGCGCCATAAAATCTCCTGCAGACAGTGATCGTACTTGGAGACAAAGATGGCGATCTTCATTTTCTTTTCAGGGAATTTGATATCCCAGCTGGCTTTGAATTCCTTGGCCAGAGGGGAAAAAGCATCGATCAATTCAGTTGGTATAATAGAAAAGCGGCTTATGTCCCAGGCTACACGGATTGAAAATATTTTTTCTTCTGGATCCACGTGCTCATCCAAATCCAGGATATTCCCTCCCCGCTCGAAAATAAAATGCGAAATCCTGGCCACCAGACCTATGCGGTCCGGACAGGAGAACAATAATATGGCGATCTGTTGTTTTGGTTCATTCATAAGGTTAAATATAATGATTTTATAATAAAGTAAAAAGTCCCTTAGTACCTGAGTATTAATAGCACTGAGGTACTTTTTACTTTGTGCCTTTTTGCCTTTGTACCTTTGTGCCTTTTTACTTTCTTCTTTTATCATATTTCTTTAATCTTATCCCAAATTTCGGAGGAACCATGGAATATAAGTCCAGCCATTCCAGCGACAGGACCATCAGTAAAGGGCAATATTATCCCCTGGGTGCCACACTGCAAAAAGATGGCGTGAACTTTGCTATCTATTCGCAGCATGCAACAGAGGTATATCTACTGCTGTTTGACAAACCGAACGAGGAACCTTCAGTTACCATCCGCATGGAGAATCGTACAAAATACATCTGGCACTGTTTTGTAAAAGGACTAACGTCCGGTCAGCTGTATGGCTATAAAGTCCGCGGTGATTACAATCCGCGTCATGGCCTGCGTTTCAATGAACATAAACTACTGTTGGACCCATATGCCAGAGCAATCAGTCATAAGTTTGTCAATAAAGAGGATTTACTTTTAGCCTATAATCCTTCATCCGACAGCAAAGATCTCACTCCCGACCTGCGTGATAATTACATTATTGCGCCAAAATGTATTGTCATAGATAACCACTTTGACTGGCAGAACGATGCCAGTCCTGAGGTCTCACTGGAGAAACTGTTCATCTATGAAGTACATGTCAAAGGTTTCACCGCCCACCCTTCCTCAGGAGTTCAACGCCCAGGTACTTATCTGGGTTTTATCGAGAAAATTCCCTATCTGCAGCATCTCGGCATTAATGCCGTAGAATTTTTGCCAATTCATGAATTTTACATAAATGACGAACTCCGCAAGCGCGGTCTGACCAATTATTGGGGGTATGACACTATTGGCTTTTTCACACCCGAGTTATCCTATAGCACAGGAAGCTATCCAGGTTGCCAGGTCGATGAGTTTAAAACCCTGGTGCGTGAACTGCATCGAGCAGGTATTTTGGTAATTCTGGATGTGGTTTTTAACCATACCGGCGAAGGCAATGAAATAGGACCCTGTCTCTCGTTCAAAGGGATTGATAACCTCACTTATTACAGTTTAATCGGTCCGCCAACCGAGCCGTTGCGGTATTACGCGAATTATACCGGCTGCGGCAATAGCCTGAACGTAGACAATCCGCCGGTATTAATGCTGGTTATGGACTCGCTGCGTTATTGGGTCGAACAGATGCATGTGGACGGTTTCCGCTTCGATTTGGCGTCGGTACTGGGTCGTGTGGGTAAAGAGATGGGTTTTCAAAAATCATCTGCTTTCTTTGAAGCGATATCACAGGATCCGGTATTGAACCGGATTTTACTGATCGCCGAACCGTGGGATTTAGGAACCTACCAGTCGGGAAATTTTCCCGTAGACTGGTCCGAATGGAATGGCAAATTTCGTGACACGGTTCGTAAATTCATCAGAGGTGATTCCGGGCAGGCAGCCGAGATGGGCTGGCGATTTACCGGTTCAGCAGATCTATACAGTGACAGTGGCCGATCGGCCTATAACAGCATCAACTTAGTCACCTGTCATGACGGTTTCACGCTCTACGATCTGGTCTCCTACAATCAAAAACACAATGAGGCCAACGGTGAAAACAACCGTGATGGTACGGATTACAATAACTCTTTTAATTGGGGGGCAGAGGGCCCGACCGATGACCCCGCTATCCTGTTGTTGCGCGAGCAACTGGTTAAAAACTTTTTCTGTACCCTGCTCTTTTCCTGCGGTACACCGCTGATTTTAGGTGGTGACGAATTTTTACGCAGCCAGGGGGGTAACAATAATGCCTACTGCCAGGACAATGAAGTCAGCTGGTTCAATTGGCACCAGGTTGCTGCCAATAAACATATGGTAGAATTTTTCCGCAAGCTGATCGCTCTAACCTGCCGCTATACTATATTACAGCGACGCAAATTTTATTTAGGCAGGGATCTGGATGCCAATAATATTCCGGATTTGTCCTGGTTTCCTGCCGATGGTGGCAATCCAAACTGGGGCGACCCGGAACTGCGTACCTTATGCCTGCAGTTGGACGGCAGTGAGGAAGAATCGGCGCTGGGCGATTACCAGTTGTTTATTATACTGCACCCCGATTATTATCTGAAATCGGTTCAACTTCCTACTCTCCCTGATAAAAAGAGATGGTACCGCATCTTAGATACCAGCCGGCCGGTGGGAGAAGAGATCATGGCGCCGGGTCAGGAAGTACAGATTGATCCTAACGAGTTTTACCTGGTGAATCCCCGCAGTACGGTGATGTTGCTGGGGAAGAGGCATTAACAGGGACAAAGGCACAGAGGCAAAGAGGCACAAAGGCACAAAAAAAAAGTACTTTATTCTCTTAGTACCTGAGTCCCTTAGTAACTGAGTAAAACAAAAGTACTGGGTATCCCCTCTTGGGAGGTCCGCCGCTAGGTAGATCTGCCGAAGGCAGAGACGGGGTGCGTGGTAAAAAGGGTAAAGAAATCTTCTTTTACTCTTTATCCTTTTCCCATTACCCTTATTAGCATAAATTACTCAAAAATATAAATCACCCAATTTTCTATTGCTTTTCCTTTAAGGGCCGGTTAATTTTTATATATTATAAACTGTATCCGATTTATAGTATATAAACCGGCTACGGTTATTAGTTATTTAAAGGGGCAACGATTTTTATCGCATTTTGTATTTCAGAATTAAGTATTAAAATTTTATAAATAATGTTAAAAACTATTCTCTTACTTAGCGTGGTGATGACTTTGAGCAAATGTGATTCAACCTATCAATCATTGAATTTAAAAATTGAAAACAACGGTGACGAATTTCAGGTAGCCAGGCATGCCGAGATTTTCCTTACCCTCCCGGCCAATCCAACCACCGGTTATATCTGGAATGTAACAGATCTGGATACCACTATTTTAGATCAGATCGGTAAAGAGGAATTCAAAGCAGAAGCACAAAGAATCGGCGCCCCCGGTGTACAGACATTTCATTTTTGGACAATTGCCGGTGGTGAAACGACATTGCATTTGATCTATCATCGTCCCTGGGAAAAAGATAAACTCCCGCTGAACACTTTCAAGGTCATGATCCGGGTTGCTGGTTGACCACTAGTAATCAGATTTACAGATATTAGATACCAGACAATTTCATAGAAATAGTTATAAAATTTTTAACCATCACAGGAGGCTTGGGTATGAAGCGTTTAATCGGTTTCATGGTAGTATTATTTCTTTTTGGGGTGGCCACAATTTCGTCACAACAACTTGATGAAGCACAGGCGCCGCAAAAAGTAAAAGACCAACTGCTAAAACTGCGTAGTAAAATTCAGGAAAAAGGCTATCATTTTACAGTGGGATACAATCCGGCCTTGAACTATTCCATTAATCAATTATGTGGTTTGAGGGAGCCTGTGGACTGGCTTAAAAAGGCAAAAGAACAAAACTTAATTAAAATTAAGCCCGCTCTGTTAAAAACATTGGCTGCACCTGCCGAAGTGGGATTGCCTGCTGCCTGGAACTGGTGTGATCAAAATGCTTGTACGCCCATACGCGATCAGGGGAGTTGCGGTAGTTGCTGGGCCTTTGCTACGATCGCTGCACTGGAATCAAATTTGCTGATTAAAGACACTCTTTCCACTGATTTATCGGAACAACAGCTGGTATCCTGCAATACCCAAAACTGGGGCTGCAACGGCGGCTGGTGGGCTCATGATATGCTGGTCAACCCGGGCGCAGTTTTGGAATCCGATTTCCCCTATGCCGCATCCGATCTGGCCTGCGGCGGCCCGTATAACTATCCGTACAAACTTTCCGGCTGGGCTTATATTGATGGTGACAATAAAGTCCCAGATACTGATAAAATTAAAGAAGCGATTTATCAGTATGGACCGGTGAATGCAGCTGTTTATGTCGGTACGGCTTTTCAATCCTATACCGGAGGTGTTTTTGATCAGGATGAAAGTCCTGCCGGTGTATGTGGCTGCACGCCGCCCTCCCAGGTGAATCATGCCATTTGTCTGGTAGGTTGGGATGAGGGTAGGCAAGCCTGGAGATTAAGAAACAGTTGGGGTACCGGCTGGGGCGAGTCAGGTTACATGTGGATCAAGTACAGTATCAGTAATGTCGGTTATGCTGCGGTGGTAGCGTATTAAAAAAAAAGGCACTGAGGCACTAAGCGAAAAAAGTACCTGAGTACCTTAGTCCCTTGATAGTGATAGTGGCCTGGTTGTCATTATTGGTTGTGCCCACAGTGGTTTAATAAATATTCTTAACAAAGCCAAGGAAGTACTCAATAAAAATATCTATCTGGTATTTGGTGGTTTTCACCTTTTAGATCAATCCCATGATGAAATTGATGAGATCATAGAAGAATTTAAATTATTAGGTGTAAAAAAATGTGGAGCCACTCATTGTACTGGGGATACCGCTATTGCCTTATTTCAAGAAGCATACGGAGAAAACTATATTCCTATGGGCGTGGGGCAAGTTATTCAAGTTTCTACAAATTTGGTTCCGATCCAAGTAGAGCACGATGGACCAGCATCCGTTCCTGATCAATTCAAAATGGATCAGAATTATCCCAATCCCTTTAATCCGAATACTACCATTGAATTTGCTCTACTCCAGACCGAATGGGTCACCCTGAAAATTTTTAATATTCTTGGTCAACAGGTGACTACACTAGTTTCAGAAAAATTAAATCCGGGGGTATATAAATACAAATGGCAGGCAGATAATCTGCCCACTGGGATTTATATCTGCCGTCTGCAGGCAGGTGAGTTTGAACAGGTGCGGAAGATGATCTTACTCAAGTAAAAAATCCCTGAGTTCCTGAGTACCTTAGTACCTGAGTCCTTTAGTATGGTTCTGTGCTGTCATCCCCGCGAAAACTGGGATCTCTGCCTGGCGAGATATCTAGTTCTATATAATAAAAAAGTTCAAAATTCAAATGATTTAAATTTGGTTTCGAATTTAGAAGTTGGGATTTGGAATTTTCTTTTATAGAGTGATGTATGGGAAAGAGGGTAAAGGGTAATGGGAAAATGTAAGATGGCACTTTAAACTTAGTGCCCTGGTGCCTTATTATCTTTGTCTCTTTGTCTCTATGTCCCTTTACTGCTATCCTACAACGAACTCTCTAACTGTTCTTTGGTCACCATACCCAGGCATATCAGAATTTCACCCAACTTCACTCCTGGATTTTTCTTCTGTTCTTCCAGAGCCTTGGCCAGTTGTTCCTGTTTTAACAGACCTTTCTTAATGAGATTTTCTCCCAATGGCATATATATCTCCTTCCCTGTTCATCTTGCTCATTATTATATGTATTAAAAGCACTTTTTTCCAGATTTGCAGAAAAAAATTATGAGATGCAAAAGAAATCCCCTTTACCTCTACCTGGCAGTATACAGGTTTTTACCTTTTTTTCTTTGTGCCTTTGTGCCTTTATGCCTAAATGCCTATTTATATCCTTTGGACAACGTGGATTTGTTGAGTATATTAATTAAATATACTGAGAAAATGACGTTCCACTTGTAAGTGAGATTGATGCTGGAGGGGTAATTATATTGTTTAAATTTTCCAAGAAACAATCATTAGATAATTATTTCAAAGACATCGGTGAGGTTCAACTGCTCTCACCAGAAGAAGAAATCGATCTGGCCAAACGAATCAAACAAAATGATCATAAAGCATTAGAAAAATTAGTCAATGCCAATTTACGCTTTGTGGTAAGTGTGGCCAAATCATACCAGAATAAAGGATTTTCTCTGGAAGATTTGATTAACGAAGGAAATCTGGGTTTAATTAAAGCCGCCTACCGGTTTGATGAGACTCGTGGATTTAAATTCATTTCCTATGCGGTGTGGTGGATCAGGCAGTCTATTTTACAAGCAATTGCTGAAAAGACACGCATGATCCGGTTACCACTAAACCGTATTAGTACACTTACTCAAATTGAAAAAGTATATAGTAAACTTGAACAGGAATTTGAACGGACTCCGACTACTGAAGAATTAGGTAGTGTACTGAAAATCGAAGCAGATGATATATCCTATACGATTAAGAAAGTTTCCCGTGTCGTTTCTATAGATTCTTCACTCTACTCAGATACAAACACTCGATTGATAGATCTGATAGAGAATCAAGAGGACCCAAAACCCGATGCTGACTTAATGGTTCAATCCTTATCAAAGGAAATCAGTAACATACTTGATACCTTGACCAAGCGAGAAGCAAGAATTTTAAAATTGTATTATGGATTGGATGGAGAAATAGCGCACACGCTGGAGGAAATCGGAGCCATTTTCAAACTGACCAGGGAAAGAATAAGGCAAATAAAAGAAAAAACACTCAAAAAACTTTGTCACCGAACTCATAGTAAAGTACTACGTCAATATTTGGGTTAGTTACTGTCTGCTGATAAGCAAATCGAAGTACCAAATAATAAGCGCTAAATCCCAAAAACCAAATCCCAAACATTTCAATTTATATAATAAAATAATTTTAAGTGCTGTCTGGAGTTAGGTGTTTGGGATGCTTCGGCTCCGCTGGGCACAAGTTTGGGATTTGGCGTTTTAATTTATTATTCCGTTTTATTTTTTTCTAAGTCCCACCAGATAGCCACAAATCAGTAATTAAAAAATAAATTGTATAATGTAAATTCTATTAGTAACGTTTAAAGTTATACTTTCAATTCTTTAAGGAGAAAACACCATGCCTGACTATCCATACCTGATCATTGGCGGAGGCATGACAGCGGGTGCTGCTGTTAATGGTATCCGTCAGAAAGATAAATCCAACAGCATAGGAATTATTAGTGATGAAAAGCACCCACCTTACACTCGTCCATCCTTATCGAAGGCACTCTGGAAAGGTGAATCGCTGGATTCAATATGGCGTAAACTGCCAAAAGAAAATGTTGACATTCACCTATCACGACAGGCTAAAATTATCGACTTAAAGAAGAAAGTCGTCATAGACGAGAAAGGGCTGAGTTATTCATTTAACAAACTTCTCCTGGCAACTGGTGGAACCGTGCGTCGATTACCCTATAATATTGATGGAATAATTTATTTCCGTACGCTTGATGACTATAGGAATCTGAGGTCTTTAACGGAACGCAGACAAAATTTTGCCGTCATCGGTGGTGGATTTATCGGTTCAGAAATCGCTGCTGCCTTAGCGTTGAACAAAAAATCGGTTACGATGATTTTCCCTGACGCTAGTATAGGATCACGGGTTTACCCTCAGGATCTTTCTCAATTTCTTAATACTTTTTATCAGTCGAAAGGGGTTGAAGTTTTGGCCAGAGACGGTGTGGCCAACATTGAAAAAAAGCATTCGACCTATCTGGTTAAAACGACCAGTGGACGCGAATTGAAAGTGGATGGAATCGTTGCCGGTATTGGAATTCAGCCTGATGTTCAACTTGCCCAATCGGCCGGATTGAAGATTGATAACGGAATTGTCGTCGATGAGTTATTACAGACCTCGTATCCTGATATCTATGCAGCCGGTGATGTGGCTAATTTTTATATTCCGGCACTGAATAAAAGGATACGGGTGGAGCATGAGGACAATTCAAACAGTATGGGTGAGATTGCCGGCCGGAACATGGCCGGGGAGACTATTCCCTATCATCATCTGCCATTTTTTTATTCCGACCTGTTTGAGTTGGGGTACGAAGCTGTCGGTGAACTGGATGCACACCATGAAATAGTTGCAGAATGGAAAGAACCATTCCGCGAAGGGGTGGTCTACTATTTACATCATGAGCGGGTACAGGGTGTTTTATTATGGAATACCTGGGGACAGGTGGACGCAGCACGGAAACTGATTACTGAAAAAGGTCCATTTAATGCCCAGAATATCAGAGGACGCTTGCCGGCGTAACGTTAACCCACCCCCACTCACGCACCGACCGTCTTTCGACGGCAGGGAGGAGCCAGGGGAGGGTCATAATACTGAATTTCCACTCTGAAAAGGTCTGCTGTTAGATGAAGATCTATAATTATAAGTCGCCGATTGAACTTATTAATCGGCTCCATAACTCGCTTCCGTTTACTCCATTGCTCATAATCACAATACCGGAACCGTCCTGCAGACTAAACTGCGAGTAACAGCGAAAGCCTGTTTGATTCGAGCCACTATGATAAACTATATCATGTGTTATGGTTGAATCAATGGCCCAGCCTAAACCGCGATAGGCCAATAATCCCAAAAAACGCCCCGGTCGGTTGATAACATCACGAACATCAACACGCACCTGATGTGCCAACATTTCCGTTTTAATTCCAGCAGATAGAGAATATTCTTGCTGATAATCCGGATTAAGAATTGCTATCATTAATCTGGCGTATTCATCAGCAGTAGTATAGAGCGTGTAAGCAGCATTGGAGTGCAGGTATTTACTCCGCTCCAGACAATTACCGGAAGAATCGTGTCCTGTGGCAATTTGTTGATTCAAATTTTCAGTCCAGACGAAACTTGTAGAACATAAACCCAGCTGATCAAACAAAGTACGTTTCGCATATATTTCTAACGGTTCTTTGGTGATATGTTCCACAACTCTCTGTAAATAATAAATTCCTTCACCCGAATAACTGAACTTTATACCTGGTTTAAAATAAATTGGCAGTGGCCCCATTCTTTCCTCGCCGCCTTTTCGCCAGTTGGGCATGCCGCTGGTGTGTGACAGAACCATTCGGGCAGTAACTTGTTTTGCATAATCAGTTTCAGCACTGATAAAATATTCTGCCATATAATTACAGAGCGGTTTATCTAAATCTAATTTTCCCTGTTCAACTAATTTTAAAACTGAATATGCAAATATCGGTTTACTCATGGAGCAAGCTTCAAATACAGTTACAGCATTAACTTTAGTTTTTTGAATAACATCAGTGAGGCCAAAGCTGTGCGACCATTCAATTTTATTGTTTTTTATAATGCTTATTGAAACTCCGGGAACGTTTAATTTTTTCATTAATTGTGGGATTATGTTTTCAAGTTTATTGATCACTTCTGAAAACTGCGGGGCTTGATTGATTGCTGCTCTATCTATCTGCGAAAGCGAAATATAAGCAGCCCAACGAACATCATCATCCTGATCATAAAGCAGTTTGTGTAATTCTGTTATGGCCGGTTCAGCGGCAGATTTATATTTTCCAAGTGCCAGCGCAGCGCACCATCTGACATTTGAATTCGTATCATTCAATGCCGTAATCAAATATGGAATTGCTTGTTGACCAGCTGGAGCAATTTTTTCCAAGGTAATGGCGGAGCACCACCTCACATTTTCAGTATCATGCTGTAATGATTTTATCAGGTACACAATTGCTATTTCACCCATCTTGGATAATTCAGTTATCGCTGCCCCATTTTCAAATGGATCCTTTTCACTAAATTTGTCTATAAGTGATTGAATTTTCTTTTCGACAGAAAGATTAATCTCTTGCGCGAATGAGGTTGATATAGATAGTATAATCAATGTTATGCAAAATTAATATATTCCTAAAAA
>CAYSHN010000018.1:0-17838 GCA_964430815.1 uncultured Calditrichota bacterium
TTTATATTCCAGCACTTTCTGATATAACTTGATAGCTTTCTGTAATTCAACCACTGACTGTTCGGTATCCTTATCTTCACGGGGATCAAAGAAATATTCAGCCAGACGCATATAAGATTCAGCGGCAAAATGACTATCCGGATAACGGTCGATGACTTCCTGATAGATGCGCCGGGCATCTGCCCCTTCGCCCATGCGATGCAACAGAAATGCTTTATTATATAAGGCATCATCCGCGAATTCACTTTGTGGAAAATCATTGATAATCTGATCATAGATTTTCACTACCGTGCTATAATCATACTTTACGTTTTCGGGTGGCGGGGGTTCTTCTTTTAATAAACCAGCCGTGAATTGATCCAGTTTTTGCAAATAGGCGTTATACTCTTTATCATATAATTCCTGTTTGGCAAAATATTCATTTTCAGCTTTTTCAATATAATATTCTGCCATACGAACCAGGATCTTATCCTGGTCTTTTATTCTTTCTCCTTCCTGACGGAGAAGTGTCTCGGTAACTTCCAGCCCCATTTCCCGCATTTTTTCTTCTTCACCGGTAATGATCTGAACCCGGCCCTGATATTCTTGCTGGATCTTCTTCAATTCATCAATAGACATATTCTTGAATAACGTATCAGCCAGAACCTGCATATCCTGTAATTGGGTCTGTTGGGCCAGGGCTATTCCGCTCATAGAGATGAAGACAATAGACAAACACAACGCCAACAGGCACAGTTGGCGCCTGCTGCGATGGCAGATATTCATATTAATCATTTTATTTACCATGGATTTATTTAGACTGCCTTTTTTTTACTATTTTTCCTCTTCGACTTCAGGTGGTTTGGCCTGTGTCCCCTCCGATTCCGTAGTATGGGTATCGAAATAGGTTTCTTCAAATTTACGGTTCAGTTCAGCCCGTTCACGCAACCGTTCCTGGCGGCGTACACGACGGGTCATAAAACTGATTTCACCATCGATTTGGTTGATCATGAAATCAATGGTCAGCTTACGGCTGTTCAATATCTGATTGATTTTGTTAATCTGATCCAGGTAAAAGCCACGCTGGTCTAATTTATTCTGTTTTACAGCATAGTTAACATTGGCAATACCAAAAGCACTGTAATCACTCCACTTTTGCAGATTGATATTGGATGCTTCGGCATTCAGATCATAGACATAGGTTTCCAGTACGTCATAGCGGTTCTTTAGTGCTTCATATTGATCACGTTTTACTTCCAGGTGTACCATACGATTATAACTCTTGGTTGCCCGGGCCCGGTCAATTTCGGCGGATAGATCCAACAAGGCATTATCCAATAATTGTTTTTGTGACTGGATTTCCTGACGGATCAGTTCAATTTTTTTATTCTGATCCTCGATTACACTCTCGCGGCGGGCGGCGGAATTGGAAGCCTGATATCCGGGACCTTGCTGTTCGTTCTCTGCTAATGCTGAAGAGTGTTCTA
Source organism: uncultured Calditrichota bacterium (assembly GCA_964430815.1). Lineage (GTDB taxonomy): Bacteria > Calditrichota > Calditrichia > JAJRVZ01 > JAJRVZ01 > CAVZSQ01. Next base: position 1,467 of record CAYSHN010000018.1, read on the forward strand.
TTGAAGCCTCCAACCGATCCTGCAAATTCTCTATCCTGGCCACCAGAGCCGTGCTTTTTCGATCGGCTGCGATTTTTTTCAGCCGGTCTAATTCCTTAATCTGCTCTTTTATTTTATCGACTTCACTCGCCGTGGCCTGCCAGGCCAGAGTCTGGTCTTCATACCCTACTAATAGCAAGGAATCCTGCACTTCCGAGTACTGGTACTGAGAAGTTGTAAAAGATTGAACATTATTCTGCGTAAGTGCCGTATATTTTTCTGCTTCCAAATTTAACAACTTGTTTTCCAAACTATCTCTTTTGACCAGGGTTTGATCGGTTACTTCCTTAGTAAAGCGGGAACGAAAAACAGCATCAAATTCACCAATGGCGCTGCTGGCCTGCTCTTCGAGTTGATAGATATAGCCCAGCAAACTTTTTGCTTCCAGGTAATAATCGGAGGTTAAGAAAGTATCCAACAACAGTTGCAGGTAACGCTTAGCATAATCGAAATCTTTTACCTGATCTTTTGTCTTCTGCAATTCCATTTTATAATAATTCCAGCCATAGCATAATAAAACCCGGTCATACCAGGGGAAATTTCCACCGATTTGATCCAGATAGTGAATGGCTAACGGATATTCACCCTTTTCATATTTAACATAAGCCAGTTTCAGCAGAAGATTGAAATAATAATCGGTGGACAGTGTATAGTCCTTGATCAGGTTGGTCAGGACATTATCAGCCTCCTGTAAATTATTGGCCCCGATGTATGCCTCAGCCATCAGATAACGGGAGTCTACATAAAAATCGGAGGCCGGAAATATCGCATTGAGGATATCAACGGCAGAGGCGTAATCAGAATTCCTGATGGCCGCGTGTGCTGCCACGAACCTGGTTTCATCATAAGCAGGATCATTGCCTGCAGCCGATTGTTCGTATTTGTTAAAGTATTCAGCGACTTTATCCAACTGTTCAAGATGATAGGCGATCAAGACCAACCGGCTATAGGCAGCAGCAGCATAGGAAGACGACGGGAATTTATCCACCAATTGCAGATAGGTATCCTCGGCATTTGAAAAGCGGTCCAGAAAATAATTGGATTCCCCTTTATAAAAATATATATCATCAACCTGTTTGATAAAATCGTAACGGGCTAGAATTTCCGTAAACATGCGTTCAGCCAGATCAAAGCGGGTAAAATTATAGGCCATTAATGCCGATTCGAGCTCCCGATTGAAAATCCGCTCTTTCTCCTGGACTGTACTCTCACGTAGCATACTATTCTTAACGGTCTGCACATCCGACCAGCGTGTCTCATATTTTACCATATTATCCATTTTCCAGGTTTTGAATAAACTGAAAATGGCACCGGGACTTGCTGAACTGATGGTGGAATAATCAACACCAGCAGCAGCTTTATCTGCACCGAAACTGCTCATTAATAATTGACGTGAAGTCTCCAAACGCTGGGCTATCTGGGGATCGCTTTCCACCCTGGTTCCGGAATCCAGATTGAACATCTCTTCGGCGATGTAGAGCAATTGCAAACCATCTTCCAACACCTTCTGACGTTCATAGTTGAGTTTACCTTCATCGATTGTCTCCTCGATGCTATTCTGCAATTTATCGATAAAGGTGGTCAAAGAGGACGAGCCGGAACTTTTTAAACGTGCCCGCAGGTCTTTAATTTCCTGTAATCTGCTTTTCAGCCCATCAAAGTATTTATCCCGGGCCTGATCAATATTTGAAACCCGTGCCTCGATTTCATAGTTGATTAAGCGCATCTGCTCTATTAAAAATCTTTCCTGAGCGATAAAATCCACACCATAATTTATAAAATTCTCATCAATAAAATCCTTTATCGCCTGCTCTAACGCCGCATTAGTGGATGACTGCGCAAAAGACACGGATGGGTGGTAAGCACCTGCCAGCAAACAAATTATTACGGTTATGAAAAGGGTTCTAATACTCATAGATTTACCTTTGCTATTATCTCTAACCCTTTTAATTAATTAATATTTACTAATTTAACTTTTTCACATTATTAGTCAAGAAAAAATATCTAAAATTAATTTTACCATAGTCTTATCGCTGTTACTTATTACCGCCCTAAGAGTCGTATTTCAACAAATCTAGCCGTGGGAAGAGACTTTTAGCCGGTTTAGAGCCCTGGTGAGAGCTGCTCTGGCCCGGGCAATATCAATATCTTGTTTTTGTTCCAATCGTTTTCTGGCCCGTTCTGCTGCAGCCTTAGCCCTTTCCACATCTATTTGTTCGGCCCATTCAGCTGTCTCCACCATAACACTGATCCTGTTATCGAGGACCTCTAAAAATCCCCCGCTGGTTGCCAGAATTTTTTTCCCGTCGGCCAATTCAATTTTTATAATGCCAATGCCTAAAGCAGAAAGCAAAGATGTATGATTTTCCAGGATACAGAACTCTCCATCCACACCTGGAGCGGTGCAGGATTTGATTTCACCTGAAAAAACTTTCCCGCTTGGTGTTACTATATCGATGTTTAACGCTGCCATCCGCTTTTCCTATTTCACTTGCTCATGCATTTTTTGAAATTTATTCGTTCGAAATGACAAAACCTGGATGTCATCTCGAATCCGCCAGCTGGCGGATAAGAAATCTTATCCTATTTTTCAATTCTACAACAGCCCCTACAGAGAGGAATCCCCATTTATAAAGACTTCTTCAGTTGTTCTGCGGCATCCTGTACTTCATTAATATTGCCCTTCATAAAAAAAGCCTGTTCGGGAATAGCATCGTATTCGCCATTCACAATTCCTCTGAAACCCTGTATGGTTTCACCGAGCGGAACATATTTCCCCGGCACTCCGGTGAATTCCTCGGCAACAAAGAACGGTTGAGACAGGAAGCGCTGGATTTTACGGGCTCGGGCCACTACCAGTTTATCTTCATCGGAAAGTTCGTCCATACCCAAAATAGAGATGATATCCTGCAGATCTTTATATTTCTGTAAAATTTCCTGCACCTGTTTGGCTGTGTTATAATGATCCACACCAACGATATGCGGATCAAGAATTCGTGAAGTAGAATCAAGCGGATCTACCGCCGGGTAAATGCCCAATTGCATAATTTGCCGGGATAATACCGTGGTGGCATCCAGATGTGAAAAGGTTGTTGCTGGCGCTGGATCAGTAAGGTCATCCGCCGGGACATAAATGGCCTGTACCGAAGTAATAGATCCTTTTTTAGTCGAAGTGATCCGTTCCTGCAAGGCACCCATTTCGGTAGCCAGGGTGGGTTGATAACCTACCGCCGAAGGCATACGGCCTAACAGGGCCGACACCTCTGAACCAGCCTGGGTAAAACGAAATATATTATCGATGAATAACAGTACATCTTTACCCTCTTCATCACGGAAATACTCGGCCACGGTCAAACCGGTCAAACCCACCCGCTGGCGGGCTCCAGGCGGTTCATTCATCTGACCGAAAACCAGAGCGGTCTTGTCAATAACCCCCGAGCGATGCATTTCGAGATATAGATCGTTACCTTCACGGGTGCGTTCCCCAACTCCGGCAAAAACCGAGTAACCACCATGCTCGGTGGCGATATTGCGAATCAACTCCTGGATGATAACCGTCTTACCGACACCAGCGCCACCAAACAGACCAGTCTTCCCGCCTTTGGTATAGGGTTCCAACAGATCAATGACTTTGATCCCGGTCTCTAGTATTTCCGAACTGATATTCAGGTCTTCATAACGCGGAGCTGGCCGGTGAATTGGATAGCGTTTGGCGGTTTTAATCTCACCCTTTTCATCGATGGGCTGACCTATTACATTAATTAAGCGGCCCAGCACTTCCGGACCAACAGGCACCGAAATAGATTCGCCGGTATCGACAGCTTCCATCCCCCGCACCAGACCATCGGTGGAATCCATAGCCACGCAGCGAACGATATTCTCACCCAGATGTTGCTGGGCTTCTACTACCAGATCCGAACCATCACTGTATTTTATTTTAATTGCATTGTAGATAGCCGGTAATTCGTTTTCCTTAAATTCCACGTCAATTACAGGCCCAATAATCTGGCTGATTTTTCCTTTGTACATATATGTTTCCTGTATATTTATTATCTTTCCTTCAAAGCCTCTGCGCCACCGACAATTTCCGATAATTCTTTGGTAATGGCCGCCTGACGGGCCCGGTTATGTCCTAAGGATAGCAAGCCGATCAAATCTTCTGCATTCTCGGTAGCGCTTTCCATGGCGGTCATGCGTGCTCCCTGCTCGGCTGCATTACTTTCCAGCAGAATTTTCCACATCTGTATGTGCAGGTGCCTGGGAATCAGTACACCTAAAATTTCTTCATTACCCGGTTCATAAAGGAAATCAATCAATGATTTGGTACGTTGTAGTTCCTGATCCGGTTTAAAGGGCAGAAATTGTTCGAGAGTTATATTCTGCTGAATAGCGGATTTAAACTGATTATAGACAATCTCGATGCGGTCAAACTGGTTAGTCTGGTAAGCCTGCACCAGTTGGTCGACAATTTCTACTGCCTCTTTAAAGCCCAAATGATTAAAGAAGTTTATCTTGTGCGAAAAGATCTGGTACGATCGCTTGGCCACGTGATCGAAGCCCTTTTTGCCTACCGGATAAAGAGATAATTCGAGATTAGTATAAGAATTAATAAGATTGGTGGCATAGCGAATGATATTACTATTGAAAGCGCCGCATAATCCACGATCGGCGGTAACGACAACCAACAATACTTTTTTAACAGGACGAATATTCAACAAGGGATTCTCACTGTGCTCCATTCTGGCCATCAAGTGTCCGATTGTATTAGCCAATTTATAGGCATAGGGCCGGGTAGCGAGAATATTTTCCTGGGCCCGGCGTAATTTGGCTGCTGCCACCATTTTCATAGCCTTGGTGATCTGCTGAGTACTCTGAACACTGGATATCCGGCGTCGTATTTCACGCAGAGTAGGCATTATTTATCCTCTGCTTTAAATATCTGGCCGAACTCCTCGAGAGCCTGCATCAGGCGTTGCTTGATGTCATCATCCAGTATCTTCCGCCCGGCGATATCTGGCATAAGTTTGGGATGTTTCATCGGCAGGAAGGAAAGTAATTCCTTTTCAAAACGACGTATCTGATTGATAGCGATGGGATCAAGGTAACCGTTCGTAGCCGCAAATATGATTACAATTTGTTGTTCAAAATGCAGCGGAACATATTGATCCTGTTTTAATATTTCCACTAACCGTTGTCCACGATGCAATTGCTGTTGAGTGGCTTTATCCAGATCTGAACCAAATTTGGCAAAGGCTTCCAGATCACGGTACTGAGCTAAATCAATACGCAGTCGACCAGCTACCTGTTTCATGGCTTTTATTTGAGCACTGCCACCCACGCGTGACACCGAAAGACCGGCATTGATAGCCGGACGGATTCCGGAATAGAACAGATCGGTTTCCAGGTATATCTGGCCATCGGTGATGGAGATAACATTGGTAGGAATATAGGCTGAAACATCACCAGCCTGAGTTTCGATGATCGGTAAGGCGGTCAGAGTTCCTCCGCCGAATTCATCGCTCATCTTGGCAGCGCGTTCCAGCAACCGTGAATGCAGATAAAAAATATCACCGGGATAGGCTTCACGTCCGGGCGGGCGGCGCAACAGCAGCGATACCTGCCGGTAAGCCCAGGCATGTTTGGAAAGGTCATCATAAATAATCAAGGCATGGCGGCCAGAATCCCTGAAATATTCACCGATCGCGGCACCGGAGTAAGGTGCCAGGTACTGCAGCGGAGCAGGTTCGCTGGCATTGGCTGAAACCACAATGGTGTACTCCATCGCGCCATGATCTTCAAAAATCTGGATTACTCTGGCTACCGTGGATGCCTTTTGACCGATGGCTACATAGATGCAAATTACATCTTTACCTTTTTGATTTATAATAGTGTCGAGAGCGACGGCTGTTTTACCGGTTTGGCGGTCGCCGATAATCAATTCCCGTTGACCGCGACCAATGGGTATCATGGAATCGATGGCTTTGATGCCGGTAGCCAGCGGTTCCTTGACCGGTTGCCGTTTGATCACTCCGGGTGCTTTTTTCTCCACCGGCACAAAAAGCTTAGCATTTATTTTACCTTTGCCGTCCAGAGGTTGGCCGAGCGGACTGATTACTCGACCAAGCATTTCATCTCCAGTTGGAATTTCGACAATGCTGTTGGTGCGTTTTACCAGATCCCCTTCTTTGATCAGCGTTTCATCGCCGAATAGAATAACTCCAACATTATCTTCCTCAAGATTGAAAACCATGCCCATTACATCATTGGGGAACCCCACCAACTCCCCGGCCATTACTTTTTCCAGGCCGTAAACCCGGGCGATTCCATCTCCGACCTGCAGTACGGTACCTACTTCATACATTTCTGCCTGCGTTTCGAATCCGGCTAGTTCTTTTTTTAAAATCGCAGATATTTCACCTGGTCTGACTGCATTACCCATGAATGTTTATCCTTTTCAACTAAGACATCTTGATACTTAAAATTATCCAGTAACTAATTTTGTACGGAGCCGATCCAGTTGTCCCTTTATTGACAAATCGATGACCGTATCCTTAATCTTAACGATAAAACCGCCAATAAGGTTTTTGTCCAGTTGTGGTTCTAAAATTACAGTTTTACCGGTAAGATTCATTATCCGCGTAGTTATCAAATCGATCTGAGTTGGAGCAAGCGGATGAGCACAGAATATTTGACCCTGCCAGGTCCCCTGCTCATCCAGTACCCGTTCTCGGAATTGATCAATGATTTCCTGCAGCAGATGGTTGCGTTTATTCCGACAGATTAATATTATAAAATTATAGGTCAGCAGACTCAGTTTTCCTTTAAATATCTGCGAAATAATTTCCACTTTTTTCGCTGCCGTGATCAACGGATTAACCAACATGTTTTTTAAGTCCAGGTTGGACTTAATAAGATCGGACAGCATGATTAATTCGGATTCCACCTGATCGATCTTGTGTTGCTCTTTAGCCAGTTGAAAAAGGGCTTTACTGTAACGAATACCTACGCGACTCATTCCTACTTTTTATCCATGCATTTAGTTGGACAGGGATTTCGGTATTTTATCGATCAGGGCATTGACGATAGAACGCTGTCTGCCTTCATCCAATGATTCGTGCAGAATCTTTTTTGTAGCCTCAATAGTCAAATCAGCGACTTCACCACGCAGGGCTAGCAGGGCACTTTCCTTTTCTTTTTCAATTTCCAGTTTGGCTTTATCCACCATCTTTTGAGCGGAATTTCGTGCCTGTTCGATTACCTCCTGGCGTGATTTTTCGGCTAGTTCACGATTTTCTTTGATGATACGCTGGGCTTCACCTTGTGCCGAGTTGATCATTTCTTCATGCCGGCTTAAAAGTGCCTGAGCATCTTCGTTTGCTTTTGCAGCCTTGTCCAGTGAATCCTGGATAGAATGCTCACGTTTTTCTATTGTAGAGAATATGGGTTTCCAAGCCACTTTATACAACAAAATAAGCAGCACCAGGAAAGTAACCCAAGCCCAAATCATCATTCCGGGATCTAAATTGAGCATTTTTTTTCCTATACTGGTTTTATGAATGAAAGCAGAATGCAGATAACAAGCCCGAACAAAGCCACACCTTCGATCATAGCAGCGGCGATGATCATCGTCATACGGATGGCATTCGTGGCTTCCGGTTGACGCGCCGTTCCTTCCATTGCTGCGGAAGCAATTCTACCGATACCCATTGCCGCACCTATGGTTACGATACCAGCTCCAAGTCCAGCCGCTAAATAGGCAAAAGCCAGTGTCAATTCACCCATTTTATTCTTCCTCCTGTTTAGGTTTCCCTCTATGATGTGATATATCTCTATTCCTTAATGTTCCGGATGTACCGACATCCCGATGAACAAAGATGATAAAACAGTAAATACATAAGTTTGGATAAATGCCACCAAAATCTCCAGTAGATCCACAAATAGCGCGAATCCAACAGATAAAGGAGTTATCAGAAATGATTTGAAAATAAAAATTAAGCCCAAAAATGCAAAAAAGACGATATGTCCGGCAATCATATTGGCAAATAAACGTACGATCAGGGCAAAATGTTTGGCCAGTAAACCCATTATCTCAATGACGTACATCAGGGGCAGTAGATAGATCGGCAATCCGGAAGGTACTAGGGATTTAACATGCTTGACCAGGCCGTTCATACGGATACCATAGAATTGCCCCGCGACAAAAGTGATGATCGCCAGTGCTGCGGTAACATTAATATTGCCAGTGGGCGTAGAAAACAACGGGATCATTCCCATCAAATTGCAGGTTAAAATAAAAAAGAAGAAAGTCACGATCAGCGGAGCAAATTTTTTTCCATACTTTTCGCCAAGATTAGCGATCGCAATATCATTCCGGACGAATATGACCACCATTTCTAGTAAAGCGGCGAAACCTTTGGGCACCAGACTGCGTTTACGGAACAGGATCCCAAACAGGAGCAGCAGGAGTAAGGCAGCAATCCATAACATAACTACATGATTGGTTATGGAAAGATCGACTTTTAATCCCAGAATCGTGATGGGTTCGAATTGGGGGAGATGCAGATTATAACCAAAAATATTCCATTCATTCCGGTTCTGAATATGGTGGATGATATATTCACCAACATTAGTACCTTGTTCTTCTTCCCCAGGTTTTGGCGAACCTGCTAATAAACTGGCTATCAGCATACAGTTATAATTTCCTGGTCGCTAAACGGTCAAGACTAAGAACCTCCCAAATCTGAAAAATAAAGTACCCGCAAAACAAAGAGATCATAAAAGGGAGGCGGTTAATGGCCGAATATCTGAAAATCAATATTAGTAAAACAGTCATGACGGTTAAACGGCCGAAAATACTTCCCAGAAAAATCTTATGGAAAGCAGGTCCTGGTTTCGATCTGGCCATATAAAAACTGATAAAACCTGAACTCACAAATAACCAGGCCAGCATACTTCCAGCGGTGATGGCTAATATTACTGCCGGTACACTATCAAACCAATAGCAGACAATCCAGGAGATTAACAAACTGGTAAGCAGTAATGAACTTATACCCTGCCAAAAAAATTTCATCCCTTTTTTTCCAATTTTTGTACGGTTTTGATAAAACTATAGAAGCCCAACCCTAAGCCCACAAACAGTCCGATAATAATAAACAGCGGGGCGCTCTGCATCTTCTTATCAATCCACCATCCGATAAAAGCAAACAGGAGGATGGACGAAATAAAAACATAAGTAGCATTAATATAGGGAGCCGCTTTCCGATAAGCGCTGACTGCGTCATTTAATCCGTTCGGTTTCTGTTTATCTCCCGAATTCATTTTTATACCGATAAAGATCAAAGTGGTTTTTTCGTATCCTCAAACAGTTTGGGAGGGTGCAAGGTCGATTCTTTAATGCCCATACTGGAAGTACCTTCAAAAACAGCGCCTTCATCGATGATCAGTTTGCTGGCTTTCAATTCACCGATCAAACTTGACTTGGTTTCCAGTACCAGTTTTTCGGCAACGTTAATCTTACCCTTGATCTTTCCACCGATAATTGCATTCTTGGCTTCGACCTCCCCCTCGATCTCACCGTTCATTCCAATGGTCAGCGTATTTTTACAAATCAGTTTCCCCTTCAGAATTCCGTCTACCCGTACACTATTATCGGCACGGATGGTTCCTTCTATTACAGTACCCCGACCAAATAAATTCAGGTCGGTACTTGATGATTCAGGTGTATTCCCTTTTATTATAGCCAAGATTGTATCCTTTCTGCTAAGTTAGTAGAAGTTCAGTTATTTCTTAAAAATATTAACGGATCAACCGGCTGTAATCCATCCCACACTTCAAAATGTAAATGGGGGCCGGAACTTTTCTGACCGGTGTCACCCAGCAAAGCGATCACCTGTCCTTTTTTAACCTGTTGGAATTCGCTGCACAGATTCTCCAGATTATGTTTATAGAAAGAGAAATAATTCAATTTATGTTTCAGAATTACCACATACCCTTCTTCATAGGTCCAACCGGAAAACATAACCACACCATCTCCGGTGGCTTTAACCGGAGATCCTTTGGCGGCAGCGATATCAATGGCAAAATGCGGAGCACCCAGTGCTGAGTTCGGTTCAAAACCACGGGTAATAAAACCATCAACCGGATAAATGTCCGGAACAGAATTAAAAATGGACCGGTCATATTTATCGCGACTGGATACATTGATGTCGCTCACGCTTAATTGATTATCCTTTTGCAGATCATTTTCAACGACACCCACATAACCGGAAAGTGAAGAGCGCAGTTTTTGGTCAACCTTGCGTAATTTATCCAAATTACTTTGAATCTCATCCAAACGGTTCAGGCTCTCCTTGAGTTTTAAATTTTCTTCCCGCAATGTTCCATAACTCAACGCCATGCTGGCTGCTTTCCAGTATGTTCCAAAACCGAACAGAATTAGCACGATTAAAACCAGTAAAAAAACCAGGGAAACGCGTAAGACCCGTGCATTAATCTTGAAACTTCTGGTCTCACGTTCATTATCGGGTATTAATAAGAAAGTATAAGACCTGGTTTTTCTTTTTTTTGTCTTCATTTCACAATACTTAAATCTTTAAAATAAAATTTTTTAATTTATGTTTTATGGATAAAAAATGCAATCATTTTAGCCGAAGCTTTTCAGCCGGTCGATTATTTCCAGAATACGGTTCAAGTCTTCGGGAGAATAGAATTCAATTTCGATCGAACCTCCCTCTTTCCTGGAACGAATTGATACTTTGGTACCGAAAGTATCGCGCAGATCTTCTTCCACTTTCAACAAGTGGGTCGATTTTTTTTCAGTCGGTACAGGCTTATTAGGTTTTACCTGACTGATCTCCCGTACCAGTTTTTCCAGTGTACGGACCGAGATGTCATTTTTAATCACTTTTTGCCACAGGGCATGCTGGATGCGATTATCATCCACGGCCAGTAAAGTTCGCGCATGTCCGACTGAAATTTTTCCGGCCTCAACACTTTCCTGTATATCATCCGGTAATTTTAATAAACGCAGAGTATTGGTAATGGTGGTGCGATCTTTCCCGATCTTTTGGGCAACTTCATCCTGGGTCAGATTGCATTCACTGATCAGGCGTTGAAAAGCAGTTGCTTCTTCGATTGGATTGAGTTTTTCACGTTGGACATTCTCAACCAGGGATAATTCAATCATTTCTTCTTTGGTTTCAACCCGGATCACATAGGCTGGAACTGTTTTGAATCCGATGTCCATGGCTGCCCTTAATCTTCTTTCTCCGGCAATTAACTCATAACCAGATTCTACCCGGCGTACCGTAATCGGTTGGATTAATCCTTTTTCACGGATTGAATTTTTCAATTCCAGCAGAGCCTGGGGATCGAATTTAAGACGCGGTTGATACGGATTTGGTTTGATCAGGGCAATTTCGATTTCGATCAACTGATCGGAAGACCTTGGATCTGTTTCTTCACTATCTGGAGTCGGGATCAGGGCATTTAATCCCTTACCCAGTCTTCTTGTCGTCATTTTTTATTATTTCCTCAGCCAAACTGATGTAATTCTGACTACCAGTGCAGACGGCGTCATACATAATAATCGGTTTTCCAAAACTGGGTGCTTCACCCAAACGTACATTACGATTAATGATAGTCTGATATACTTTTTCCTTAAAATATTCACGTACTTCATCCGCTACTTGATTGGATAAATTCAAGCGAGGGTCATACATCGTCAATAAGACTCCTTCAATAGTCAATTTTTTATTCAAATTTTTCTGAACCAGATGAATAGTATTCAACAATTGACTTAATCCTTCCAGTGCATAATATTCGCACTGAATCGGAATTAACACTGTATCGGCAGCGGTCAAGGCATTAATGGTCAGTAAACCAAGCGAAGGCGGACAATCGATGAAAATGTATGTATATTGATCCCGGATCGAGACCAGGCAATCTTTTAGCAGTAATTCCCGCCGGGCGGCATTAACCAATTCCACTTCAGCTCCGACTAATTGAATCGTGGAGGGAACTAGATCCAGATATGGTACAGAGGTTTTAACTATCAATTCCTGCAACCGTTCATTACTCAACAGGGCATCATAAATGCTTTTTTCATTCTTGCGTCGCGCCAGACCTAAACCACTGGTAGCATTAGCCTGGGGATCAACATCGACGATTAGTACCCGTTTTTCAGAAACGGCCAGACAACTGGCCAGATTGATGGCCGTAGTGGTTTTACCCACTCCACCTTTCTGATTTGCTATGGTAATAATCCTACCCATCATATTCCTGAATAGACCCGATATACTTTATTTTCTTCTGCTTAATTAGAATCTTTAATTTATATTTCTAGTATCTGTAAAGCAAGCGATTAAATTCACCGATGATATCATTAAAAAAACTGCTAAAAAATCCCAAATTCCAAACAGGAAATTCCAAATAATCAAATTCCAGATTTCAAAATCCAGATTTTAATCTCCGTGGAACTCCGTGCAATTATTTACCCTAAAATCTCAATACCCAAATCAGATCAAATATAAAAAAATTTGCTTTTGTCTATTTTTCATCTATTTTATAGCCCAATTTAAGAATACAAATAATTATCTGACTCACCATAATTGAAATAGGATTCCTTGCTGATGTCCACTGGTAACTCATATGACTATGACTACATCATAATTGGTTCCGGTTTTGGTGGTGCGGTAGCTGCTTTACGTTTAAGCGAAAAGGGTTATCGTGTACTGGTACTGGAAAAAGGCAAATGGTTTCGAAACCAGGACTTTCCCAGAACGAATTGGAATCTGCGCCGTTGGTTGTGGTTACCAGCCCTGAAATTATTTGGTTTCTTCAGGATTTCGTTTCATCGCCACGTGACAATTTTATCCGGTGTAGGTGTGGGGGGTGGATCGCTGGTGTACGCCAATACCTTACCTATTCCTGATGAAAGTTTTTTTCAATCAGCCAGCTGGTCCCGGCTAGCTGATTGGGAACAGGAGTTAGCCCCTTTTTACCCGGTCGCCCTGAAAATGTTAGGAGCCACTACCAATCCTCAATTAAAAGATGGTGACCTGGCGCTATACAAGTTGGCCCAAAAACTGAACCTGGGCAACGAATACAGGCCGACCGACGTGGCCGTATATTTCGGTAAAGCGAATGAAACGGTAGCTGATCCCTACTTCAACGGGGCAGGACCAGAGCGGTCCGGATGTACTTTTTGCGGGGGGTGTATGGTGGGTTGCCGCTACAATGCCAAAAATACCCTGGATAAAAACTATCTGTATTTTGCACAGCAGCGGGGAGCAAAAATTCAGGCTGAGCGGGAAGTTTATGACATTCAGCCGCTTAGCCGCCCGGATGGCAGTGACGGATATAAAATCAAGTGGAAATCTGCGACTCGTTATTTTAAACAACGAGGCGAATATAATTGTAAGTCCGTGGTTTTCGCCGGAGGTGTACTGGGGACCGTTCCTTTATTATTACGTTTAAAGAAGACTTCTTTACCGGGATTATCGGATCGTGTTGGCTGGGATATTCGCACCAACTCGGAAAGCCTGATTGGTGTAGTCAGTTTTGATCACAACATAAATTTTTCAGAAGGGGTGGCGATTGGATCTATTCTACGCTGGGATGAACATAGTCATCTGGAACCTGTGCGTTACCCTGCCGGTTCGGGATTCTGGCGGCTGCTCACCTCTCCCCAGGTACATGGCAATATGATTCTTACCCGTATCATTCGTATTATCAAGGACATTATTTTCCATCCCATACAAAATTTAAGAGCCTATTTTGTAGGCGATTGGGCGAAAAAAACACAGATACTTTTATTTATGCGTACCCTTGACTCAACCCTGCGTTTTGCCGTTGCAGGACTTTGGGGTATGAGATCTTCATTAATCAAAGGAGTAACTCCGACCCCTTTCATACCAGAAGCTAAAGAACTGGCTGAACAATTTGCTAAAATTGTCAATGGCAAACCAACGGTACTCTTGACCGAGACCTTATTAGGCCGTCCAACTACCGCCCATATCTTAGGCGGTGCCGTGATGGGACAAAATGCACAGCATGGAGTCATTGATAAGGACAACCGCGTATTCGGTTATGTCAACATGCTGATCTGTGATGGTTCAGCCATCTCAGCCAATCCTGGTGTCAATCCCTCACTGACCATCACAGCGCTTGCTGAACGAGCCATGAGTAAAATTCCGTCTAAGCTGTAAGTTTGTTACAGGCTAATTTTTACTTGGAAACATAATGAATAGCCTTTAAATTTTATTCTAACACTAACTGCAGATTTCTTCAATCAGATATGTCGGACGTATCAAAGTTATCAGTTATTATATTTTTATTTTTGTCAATCCTGCCTTTTCCAGGGGTGACCCAGGAAAATGCTAATGTGTCTGTCACCATCCCTGTTTTTTCCAATTCGATGCAAATCGATGGCTATTTACAGGAAGAAGGCTGGAAAAATGCTCTTAAGATCCAGGACTTTTTTTCCTATTATCCTGTCGACGGCCAGGCGGCCAGCGAAAAAACCGCAGTAATGATGATCTACAACCAATCCGCTCTTTATCTGGCTTTCATCTGTTTCGATGAAGATCCCTTGTCCATACGTGCTTCAATTACCAAGCGCGATGATATTTTTGATGATGACCATATAACCATTTTCCTTGATACTTTCAATAATGGCAAAGAGGCTTATGAATTCGACTTCAATCCCTATGGGATTCAAACCGACGGTATTTATGTTGATATGGTTGAACAGAATCTGAAACCCGATTTTCTTTTTTACTCCAAGGGCCGTCTGTTTGAAAAAGGTTACATCGTTGAAGTGGAAATTCCATTTAAAAGTATTCGTTTCCCCAATAATCCGGATATGGTCTGGGGATTATCCTTTATGCGTACAATCCCACACCTGGACAAGACATTCATCTGGCCGGCAATTTCCCGCTACGCTACAACCTTCGTTCCTCAATTTGCCAAGTTACATGGATTATCCGATATAAAATCCAGTTATAACATTGAAATACTTCCGGAATTCTGGTCTATTCAGCAGGGCAACTTAGATACCACCACTAACAAGTTTAATGAAAAAGCAATGGATTATGAAGGAGGAATAAACCTCAAATTCGGCTTTCTGTCTAACCTGACTGTTGATCTCACCTATAATCCCGATTTCAGCCAGATTGAAGCAGATGCGGATAAAATCGATGTGAACCGCAGATTTCCGCATCACTATGATGAGAAACGCCCTTTTTTTCTGGAAGGAACAAACATTTTTCAAACCCCCTTTCAGATAACTAACAATCCAATCAGCGTCGTGTATACCCGGCGCATCGTCGATCCGATCTTCGGTCTGAAACTGACCGGGCAACTTGAAGACTTTGAATTTGGTTTACTGGAGGGGCTGGATGAATACTATGGATCCATCGATTATCTGAAAAAGGAGTCCAGCCTGTACAAAAAATATTATAATCCCGGCTTTGATACCAGTTTATTCATTAAAAAATATCAGGACCGCATGTCCTACCATTCTATTTTCAGGTTAAAAAAGAATTTATGGAATTCCTCCCATCTGGGTATGATTTTCACTGATATGCACCAGCGAGACCACTTTAGTACAACTTTCGGACTGGATGGATCATTTTTGATCGGGCGGCAGTATTCATTCAGTTTTCAGGCACTTAATTCCACCACTAAAGATATTTTTACAAAGTCCGTCAGGCATGATCCCGCTTTCTCTGCCAGTTTATTCCGCTCCAGTCATGATATCAGTTTTCAACTTTCCTATCAGGATATCTTTCCCAACTTCAAAGCAGCCAACGGTTTTTTAATGCGTACAGATGATTTTCGGGAAGGTTCGGTCACGATATGGCACGATTTCCTTTCGGCGCAATTATTCTTCTCCAAAATACAACCCATGCTGTATTTGTCTACCATGTATAACCATAAAGGTGAAAAAATTGAGAGTTATATCGGCCCGGGGGTCAATCTGGAAATGAAAGGACGTCATAAAGTAGACCTGCGCTTGTACCGTCAGTTTGAAAACTATTACGGTTATGATTTTAATAAGAATTGGCTTTATCTGAACTACAGCAACCAAACTTTTTACTGGCTGGTTTTTAACTTTACAACATATTTCGGTGATGGGATTTATTATGACGCTATTTATTATGGCCTGGAACCCTTTCTAGGTATCATACAATCTTATGAGTTCAGCACGGAACTGAATTTATTAAACAATTGGTCTACTGAATTCAAGATCTCCCTCTATGATTTCAGCGGCAATCAAAATTCAATCCATTATGATACCCGACAAGATATTTACCGGTTGCGAACTAATTTT
>CAYSHN010000019.1:0-17715 GCA_964430815.1 uncultured Calditrichota bacterium
GTCAAACACTGACTCAACAAAAAAATGGGTGGGAACCTGGAGTACGGCACCACAGCTTGTGGAAACAGGTAATATGCCCCCTGCACCGGGCTTGACCAACAATTCATTGCGACAGGTTGTCCGGGTTTCAATCGGTGGAGACACTCTGCGGGTAAGATTCTCCAATGAATTCAGTTCAAGCGCAGTTACAATGAAATCTGTACAGATTGCCGTCTCAACCGGAGGTGACACCATTAACGTATCCACCAATAAAGAATTGAAATTTAATGGTAACTCCGAGGTCACAATGAATGCAGGTTTTGCGGTTACTTCAGATCCAATTGCGTTCAATTTGACACCAAGGATGGATTTAGCAATCACCATCTACTTTGGCCAGACCTCTGCTACCGTAACCGGCCATCCCGGATCGCGCACCACTTCCTATTTGTTAGCCGGGAACACGACTACTATAACCGATTTTAGCGGTGCTGTCACGACAGATCATTGGTACAACATCAATGCGATTGATATACTGGCACCGTCACCCGCAGCTTGTGTTGCAATTCTCGGCAACTCCATTACCGATGGACGAGGCTCAACAACAAACCTGCAAAATAGATGGCCGGATGTGTTTTCGGAATCTCTGCTTAAAAATTCAAGTACTCAGCACGTAGGAGTTCTCAATCTGGGTATCGGAGGCAATTGCGTGCTTTCAGGTGGTTTAGGCCCGACTGCTGTAAGCCGCTATGAGCGGGACATTCTTGATCAACCGGGGATACGTTGGGCTGTCGTTTTTGAAGGGGTTAATGATATTGGTGGAGTCAAAACTGCTGATGCTGCAACTTCGACTGCCAATAATCTTATTGCTGCCTACGAGGAGATGATTGTCAAAGCTCATACTAAAGATATCAGGATTTACGGTGGCACCATTATGCCCTTTAATGGTAATTCTTACTATAATCAATATAGTGAATTGTGCCGAAATACCGTTAATCAATGGATTCGTACCAGAGGCAATTATGATGGGTTTATTGATTTCGATAAGGTGATGCGAGATCCACAGGATACTACGAGCCTTGTGTCATCATATCAAAATGATGGTTTGCACCCTGATGCTGCAGGACACAAAGTGATGGGTGAATCTATCGATCTGAATTTGTTTAGCGGGTCAGATACGGTTTTCCAGCAAGAAGATCTATCGGGATTCGAGTGGTTTTGGTTTGAAAGCGAACGTTTTGTGCAGGACGGCAGTAATTTCAATATCGTCTCTGATGCTTCAGCTTCAAATAGTAAATACATAACGGTTCAAGCCGGTGTACAATCCCTTACAGCTGCTCCTACCGAAAGTGTAAATTTAATCACTATTCCTTTTACAGTGACTAAAGATTCAACTTACAACGTATTTGCCCGTTTAAATTGTCCGACGTACGATGACGATTCATACTGGTTAAAAGTTGACAATTATGCGTATACAATGTGTAATGGATTACGTACGAGCGGATGGGCCTGGCTGAAATTAGTTTCTAATCTACTGACCAAGGGCGATCATACCCTCACTATTGGCTATCGCGAAGATGGAGCCTGTCTTGATAAATTATGCATCACAAATTATGAATATGCTCCAACAGGAATGGGTGAAACCGATTCTTTAGCGCTTGGGGTAAATTCAATAAAAGCAATTGATGGTTATGCCTTGGGACAGAATTATCCAAATCCGTTCAATCCAAAGACAATTATAAATTACCAGTTACCAAGTATTAATACGGTTGACCTTAGTATATATAACATCCTCGGACAAAAAGTGGCCACACTGGTTAATGAAAAACAAAATGCGGGAATATATACGACAGAATGGAACGCAGCGAGCTTGGCCAGTGGGGTATATCTGTATCGTCTGCAGGCTGGGAAATACACGGAGACTAAGAAACTCATTTTGCTGAGATAAGGAGAAGTACTTCCCGAACAGTTTGCATCATAAAAACCTTATCTAGTAATGATTAACCCCTGCAGAGTTAGTACACTTTGGAGGGGGTATTTCATTTGTGCCTTCCTTGTTGTTTTCCGGCGAATGTGACTATCATCAGGGTTCTGTAGACCCCCATCCGCCCCGCAGTAACCCATTGTTATGATGACACGTAAAAGTGGGTTTTTTATTTCAGAAAACGTAAAAGTAATTGTCTGGATTTTAATGTGAATAAAGAGTTCAAGTGCTTCCAAGATGTCACTAAGTTTATTATTATAAATGGTAATATTATCACCAGCAAACTGCTTCCGGATTATATATTCTCTTATAGATAGCTGATATTTATGGGGTGAAGATGTTTGTACAATTGGTCAAGTAATTATCATTGGACATAGCCAATCCTCTGATTATATTTATGCAGTTAGAATTGTATCACTTTCAGCAATATTCTGTATTAGAGTAATAATCATATCCAATTCTTTTATGTGTTTAAACATCATGATTATCAAACCTATTATAGAACAAATGGAACCGATATAACAACGACAATTAATATTTCACATCCTGTTGAGCGAACATTGATGTATTATCGTAGAAAAAAATATTACCATTTGACAAAGAATTGAGAATTTCGAATTCGAATATCAGGGACAGGATGGGACATGGATACCAATTACATCAGGAACTACGATAGGTTATAAACGTCTCGCGCAATTTGAACCTGTTGAAGCACAAAAACTTAGGTTGAAAATACTGAGTTCGAAATTAAAACCTATTATCTATGAATTTGGATTATATTATTTAAAAAAATAACCGGTTTGTTAAATGATAATGGTTGGAATATAATTAATTAAAGGAGCTTGTTGTCTGTGCCAACAAGAATTCTATTGATAATTTATGTTTTATTCCGGCATTAGCTGCTGGCTCAGGTAAACTATCCATTTGAACAAGAACTTGATTTTTTTTTGCGTGGAGTTTTTATTACTATGAAGGTTTCAAAATGAAAGTATTATTAAAAACATTAATTTTTTGCAGGTATTTGAGTTTCTCCTGCTTACTGAATATCATCCTTTATTTGCCTACAGGTGCACAACAGACCATTGGGCTGTCGTCAAATATTATTGTAGAAAAACCAGTAAATGATGCGGACTTTCCTATTGTTACCCTGGATCTTCTAACCGCTCCTCTTCGCTATGATACAAGCGATTACAAAGGTGTGATTCGTGCAATCGACGACCTGCAATCGGATATTGACAGCGTTACGAGTGTTAAACCTAAACTGGTTACTTTCGAAGCGTCAACAAATTACGAAATAGTCATTGGAACGCTTGGTAAAAGCAAACTGCTAGACAAACTGGTATCATCTGGCAAACTGGATGTGAAAGACTTGAAAGGAAAATGGGAAAGCTTTGTCATCGCCACGATCAAAAACCCGCAGCCGGGAGTGCAGCAATATCTTGTCATAGCGGGCAGTGACAAGCGGGGCACCATTTATGGTATCTATGAATTATCCAGGCAATTGGGAGTTTTTCCTTGGTACTGGTGGGCAGATGTTCCGGCCAAAAAACGCCCGGCTGCCTATGTTCTGTCGGGTCGTCATGCTTCGGGTGAACCCAAAGTGCGTTACCGCGGGATTTTCATCAACGATGAAGCGCCTTGCTTTACCGGTTGGACACAAGAGAAATTTGGTGGCCGGAACAGTAAGATGTATGCGCATATGTTTGAACTTTATTGCGTTTGCGTGCCAATTATTTGTGGCCGGCCATGTGGTCAAGCGCTTTTAATGAAAATGATCCCGAAAATCCCCGCGTTGCTGATGAATATGGCATCATAATGGAACATCGCATCATGAACCCATGTTACGTTCAGCAGTTGAATGGTCTAAGCACAAAAATGAGTTTGGCAACGGTGAATGGAATTATGTAACCAATAAACAAGGAATACAGGATTTCTGGCGACAAGGACTCACCAGAAATAAAAATTACGAAAGCATACTCACCATGGGTATGCGTGGTGAAAGTGATGAACCAATGCCCGATGCCGGCAGCGCCAGGGAGAATTTCAAAGTGTTGCAAAACATCATGGCTGACCAGCGCAAGATCATCGAAGATGTTACCGGAAAACCTGCTTCACAAACACCGCAGATTTGGGCCCTTTATAGCGAAGTGCTTGAATATTACGACCAGGGAATAAAGGTGCCCGATGATATGATCATCCTGTTGTGCGATGATAATTGGGGAGATATGCGCAGGCTCCCCGACCTTGGCGCAAAGAAACATCCGGGTGGATATGGAATTTATTACCATGTCGATCTTCACGGTACCCCCAGGGCTTACCAATGGCTGAACATGACCCAGATTCTCCACATGTGGGAACAACTCCAGCTGACCTACAGCTAGGGCGTCGATAAGGTCTGGATTTTAAATGTGGGAGACCTGAAACCGAATGAATATCCCATGGACTTTTTTCTGAATATGGCCTGGAATCCAACATCGTTCAACGAAAATAACCTGTACGAATATACAAGAAAATTCTGCGAAGACCAGTTCGGAGCCGATGTGTCCACTGAAGCGGTTGAGATTTTAAATATGTATTGCAAATACAATAGCCGTGTAACCGCTGAAATGATGGATCACAGGACATACGACCTGGAGAGCGGAGAGTTTCTTCAGGTAAGAGACGCATATATGGCGCTCGAAGCCAGGGCATTAAGGCAATTTCTGGAAATGCCCAACTCGTATAAGGATGCTTACAAAGAACTAATACTCCATCTTGTGCGGGCAATGGCAAACCTTTACGACATGTACTATTCCGTTGCCATGAATACGAAACTGGCAGCTGTAAAAGATTTGAGTGCCAACTATTGGGCCTACCATGTGGAGTATTGTTTCAACCGTGATGCCGAACTTTCGAAGGATTATAACCTGAATATTGCAGGAGGCAAATGGAACCATCTGATGGATCAAACGCATATCGGCTAGTATTCATGGGATGAACCAGAAGAAGGAAATATTATGCCCAAAGTTACCCTTGTAAAGCCTGAGGAAACAAAGCAAGGCGGTTATATATTCAGGGAAAAGAACGGGGTGGTTGTTATGGAAGCCGAACATTATTTTGAAAGCATAGTCGGCGATAAGACCAGCTGGATGATTATTCCCGATCTTGGAAGAACGCTTTCCGGTCTTGCCCTGATGCCCTATATTGAAAATACAAATGGAGCAGCCATTATATATAAAATGAATCTTGATGCAAAATCGGACAGCGTTAAAGTACGAATGTTTTTCGACAGTACACTTCCGTTTAAAATAGGAGGACACAATGTGGCCGCTTCGTTTGACGGTGGGAAAGAAATAATCTGGAATATCAACGATCAGCTGACCTGGAAAAATAATTATTCCAAAATGTATCCGGCAGGTGCCGCACGGATGATTGAAACTGTTACAATCCTTAAGTTGCCATACAGTGCTGATGGAACGTATGTTTTAACAATCCGGCCGCTGGATCCGGGAGTTGTGTTCTACAAAGTGATTGTAGATGATGGTGGCTACGAACAGACGTATATTAAAATGCCGGAAAGTCCGTATAAAAGACAGTAAAATTTTGTAAAAAATTTGAGGAATACTTATCATGAATTATAAATTAAGGTTATTTTGGAATTTATTCTTGTTAGCCTCTTCCTGTCTCGCACAAGTAAACACCAATAAAGGGGTATTAACTGAAAATACTACTGCCCGGGTATTTCATTATACCAATCCGATTACCAGGGACACATCAATCTCCATGCGGGATCATTGCCTCATAAAGGTTGGTAAACAGTGGTATTGTACTGGAACTTCCAATCCTGTATGGACCGGGCCTAATCCCGGTGTTCGGCTGTTGGTTTCAGACGACTTGATTCACTGGCGGCACCATTTATGGCTTATAGATGCAAGCAAATTACCGGTCGATTGCCCTTATAACGGGCGTTTCTGGGCACCCGAGATACATTACATCCAAAATAAATACTGGTTAACTGTCAACAGTGGTAAAGTTACTGTGGATGATCCGAAAGGGATGAAAACACACAGCATCTGGCTGTTTGTATCTGATCAGGTGACCGGCCCTTATAAATTGGTTGACGGACCACTTACTCCCCAATATAACAACGATGCAACTTTATTTGAGGATGAGGATGGACAGACTTATCTCTATTGTAGCGGCAACGGCCTGTTTCAGGCAAAAATTGACTTACCATCCGGTAAAATCATTGGCAGCATTCAAAAATTCCTCGACAAGAAAGAGCCTGGTTATCCAGAATGGATGGTGGGTGGTATAGAAGGTCCTTTTGTAGTAAAGAGAGAAGGCACCTATTTCATGTTTTTTTCAACCTGGACTCGCGGTTACGAAGTAGGACTATTAAAAGCAAAATCACCACTTGGCCCCTGGGAACTGGCATCACGTGAACCGATCTTTGGTACACGGAAAAAAGGATATCGTCCTGAACTTGCAATCGGTGGCGGATATGCAGATTTGAAATTTCAGGACACGGAAGACCCATATTGCGAAACGGGACATAATGCATTGTTCGAAGGACCGGATGGAAAGTTATGGAGCTCCTGCCATTATCTGATGTATGAAAGGCGCCCTTATCCCTACTGTCCCGATCTTCAGGAATGGGAAAAGACTCCTCAAATGGGAATTGAGCCTGTGTACTATAAAAATGGAATGTTTTATATTAATGGCCCGACATGGACAGAACACTGCGTGGAATATTGAATCGGGTCCCTCTTCCATGCATGCACGAGGAAGGTGATTCAGGATAATTTATATGCCGAAAAGAAAATCGAGCCGATGATTATTGTCATAACGAACGGCTGTACAATGAAGGACGACCGTGCGGTGGGAACTATCTTCGACAGCGTCAAAGTGCAGGTGTTTTCAACTTTCGAAAAAGACCTGCTTGACGATCTGCACGTATTCACTCGAATGATATTCAAAAAAGTATTGATTATCTAAAACAGGAATGGACTAAGCTCCTGCCTGCATTCCCGTTTGAATATCATTTTGTTGAAGATATGTTCCGTGAAAGTGCACCTTTCTTCATATCTGAAATAATGGTGAACCCATCGGCCCACCCTGCAGCCTTTTTTTATGAGTCAATCCGGCCGTCAACTCTGGGAAAAATGTACTTGACAAAAAGTGCTAATTATAATATTATTATCTTGAACCGGTTTAAATGTTGATCTGAGGCACAATTTTTCGATGGTCTTGGCCATAACTAATTTCTATCATTGACAGCATTTGTCCAATTTGTAAAACAATATTGATAGTACCTGGTTTCAATATATTATAAAATCTTGTCATAAATTCTTGTTTTTAGGTTTGTCAGATGTCTATTTTGTACAGCAATAATTGTGGAATGTTTATTGACCTCATTTTTCATAACACGGATTGAAACAGGGCATGGAAGGTGTGTAACGGAATTGTTTGTTTTGTGCATTCCAACAAAAATCACGCAAAACAGAATTTATTATCTGTCCCGCCGCTGATCCTGGATCGCAGGATGGATGACAATGTGAAGTCAATCAGCAGCCTGAAAATCGTAGATAACCAAAATCAACCATTTAAACGAGGAGGGTTAAACATGATAAGGTCAACAAGTCTGATGAGATTGTTTGCGGCTGTCGCCATCATGGGAATGTTCGTTTTCACCGACGCCATGGCGCAAAAAATCATCTGGGTTTCCGGAAATTATGATGCTGATTCAAACGGCGTGCAAAATGACCAGCCTTTCATAGATGTTCTGCTTGGGAACGGCTATGAAGTACAGCAGGAGATCGATTCTATGAAAGGCAGTCCGCTGACGGCCGAACAACTTACCGTTCTAGAAAGTGGCGATCTGATCATTTTCAGCCGGGCCACGGGTAGCGGCGATTACATTGACCCGGCCGGTTGGAATGGGATATCCAAACCATTGATTCTAAACAACGTCTGGGCGGCCCGCCTCAACAGGTGGCAATGGGCAAACACAGATGCCCTGCTGGGCGACGGCAACAGCGGCTGCCCATGGTTTTACGCCGAAATTCCGGAGCATCCGATTTTTGCCGATGTAACACTCAACCAGGACGGCACGGTTGCCGTCCTGGACAGCACGGTCGGTACCGGCCACACCTCCCTATTGAATACTATGGATTGCGGCGATGGTGAATTGATCGCCACTTCGACGCTGACAGTAGCGGAAGCGATCGTGTATTGGCCAAAGGATGCGTTTTTCAACTCTTCAGGGACCTATGTCGCCGGAGGTCCCCGAATGCTGTTCTCGTGCCAAACCCGTGAAGGTGGGACTTTTGGCATAGGGATGTATAACCTGACCCCCGTGGGTGAGCAAATATACCTGAACGCCGTGGCCTTCATGCTCGGCCAGGGCACGGGCGTTTCCGAGAAGCCCGGGGAGCTTCCCGCCGGTTATACCCTTGAGCAAAACTACCCCAATCCCTTCAATCCCTGGACTCGGATTGCATTCACCCTGTCCTCAACAAGCATGACGAAGATATCCGTCTATAACATGCTCGGTCAGGAAATCGCCGTCCTCGCGGAGAGAACCTTCCAAGCCGGCAGGCATGAGGTTGTCTGGAATGGATGCGACCGTTTCGGCAATCCCATGCCCAGTGGTGTTTACATGTACCAAATGAAAACAGGGGACAGGGCTCAATCCAGGAAAATGATATTGATCAAATAATCCCGACCGCGGGAACATCATTCGTTTGAACGGATGCAGCGCTGCGACGACTAGGACGCTGGATCGAAGTACCGGAACCGAGTCACAGTTATTGCAGCGTTTTTTATCATTTTCAGCCGGGGGGTGCAAGGACCTGGTCTCCCTCCGAAAACCATCGAAAAATAAATCAGGATCCTCATGACCAGAAGTACGTTATCGTTCGTTTTCATCAGCATATACATCACCGCAACGTCCTTGGTGGCGGTTAGTGCAGAACCTCCGCAGTTTTCAAAATCCGCCGGTTTCTATCCCTCGGCGATCGACGTCGAATTGACGACGGCCACGCAGGGTGCAGAAATCCGATATACCCGCGATGGTTCAGAGCCTTCCGGCAGCAGCACACTTTATCAAAGCACCCTGCACATCGATTCCACCTGTGTCATCCGCGCCGCGGCTTTCAAAGCGGGAATCGATTCCAGTTACATTGTCACGCATTCATTCTTTGTGGCTGAAAAACTGGAGTTGAACGATTCGCCGGTCCTCTCACTAGTGACCGCACCGCTCAATCTATGGGATCCCCAAACCGGCATCTATACCAATCCCCTGGAAAGCGGGGATGAATGGGAACGGCCCGTTGCAATCGAATTTTTTGAGCAGCAGGGAGCCCTTGGTTTTTTCGCGAATGCTGGTATCCGGATTCACGGAGGCGCCTCACGGCAGCCTCAGAAAAGCCCCAAAAAATCGTTCCGTCTGTATTTCCGTTCCGAATATTGGCTGGCCAAACTCGACTTTCCGATTATACCCTCATCCGCCATTGAGCGGTTCGACCGCCTGGTATTGCGCGCCGGTTTCAACGACTCATGGATTCACTGGCTCAACCTGGAACGCGAATTAACCACCTACGTTGGCGATCCCCTGGTTCGAGACGTTTTCATCGCCGTGGGAGGCGATTTCGTCCATCTCTTTTTAAATGGCGCGTACTGGGGGCTGTACAACGTTTCCGAGCGGTACGATGACGATTTTTGCGACGCCTACATAGGTGGAGGAGACTGGGACATTGTCAAGCCAGGCGCGGATGAGGACAACAATGCTATCGAGGCCTCAACCGGAGATCTGGCGGCCTGGAATCAATTCACCGCCTGGTTCGAGAACCGCGATTTCCGGATCGAGTCGAACTATCGTGACTTGGAATCCTGGATCGACCTGGATAATTTCATCGATTTTTACATCATTAACATTTTTACGCAAAACTGGGACTGGCCGCGACATAACTGGTATGCGGTCCGCAACCGGGACAATGGCCGCTGGAGTTTCATGCCCTGGGATTCCGAATGCAAATTCGGCAGCACCAACCAGGGCTACAGCGATGACATGAACATATGGCAGGTCATCGCGGGCCAGACGGGTTACTCCTTTCCATCCTTCTTGAACGGTCTGAAGAAAAGCGAACCCTTTCGCAGCGAGGTGGCCTGGCGTTTCGCACAACTATTCGCGATGTACCTCCATCCCGACCTCCTGCTCCAGTTACTTGACTATCGCCTGAATCAGATCCGCAGTGCCATCCCATTCGAAGCGGAATGCTGGGGGGACGCACGTCCGCCCGATGTTTACGGTCTCAGCGACTGGCTCGAGGCCGCTGAAAGCATGAAAACATTTATCCACAATCGGGGCGCAACGGTCGCGGTACAGCTTGAATCGGAAGGATTTATTCTGCCGGATGCGGTGACGGACGACCGCACCTTGGAACCTGCTGATTTTGCCCTGCTGCAAAATTATCCGAATCCCTTCAATGCAGGCACATCAATCACCTTCTATTTACCGCGGCGGATGCGGATCCGGCTTGACATTTTCGATATCAAAGGGAAGATTGTGGCAGGGCTCGTTGCCGGGACCCGGGATGCGGGCATCCACGTCGTCAACTGGAATGGCTCCGGTACCGAAGGACGGTCAGCGGCGAGCGGGATCTATTTTTATCGCTTGACCGGCGAAAACGGCGTTCGAACGCAACGCATGATTCTGTTGAAGTGAAAAAAACAAACGTGTGAGACCGGAAATTTGGATTGGGCAGGGACTGGATAACCGGGAATTTTTTGAAGGTCGTCACATTTGACACAAATGCTTCAGGTAACTTGAATTATTAATTAAAATAAGATAATCAGCCATGAAATGTAAAAATGCATTTTTTGTATTTCTGTTTGTTACAGGAATAATTTGTAAAATCTCAGCTCAGACTCAAAAACAAGATTTTCAGCCCGACTTTGCATCGTTGGAAAAGTCAAATCCTGTCCCTGAGTGGTTTAAAGATGCCAAGTTTGGTATTTATTTCCACTGGGGAGTTTACTCTGTTCCGGCCTTTGCAAACGAATGGTATCCTCGCAACATGTATATCAAAGGATCTGTAGAAAATAAGCACCATATAGAAACTTATGGTGATATATCGCAGTGGCCATACAACAACTTCATTACAGGGGCCAAGGACAAACAAGGAAATTTTATACAGTTTGCACCGAAGCTCAAGTCGGAAGGCGGTAAATTCGACCCGCAAGAATGGGCACAACTATTTGCTGATGCAGGAGCCAAGTTTGCCGGCCCGGTGGCTGAGCATCATGATGGCTTTTCGATGTGGGCCAGCAAGGTTAATCCCTGGAATGCAAAAGATGTGGGACCAAATGTTGATCTGGTAGGGTTGTTGACGGAAGCCATCCGCAAAAAAAATATGAGAATAATCCTTTCCATGCATCATGCATACAATATCACCGGATATTATGAACCTGTGCCTAAAACAAACGATCCAAAACTTCAAATGCTTTACGGGCAGCAGGGAAAAGAAAAAAACGAAGCCTTTTGGTTGAGTAAGCATAAAGAAATTATTGAAAATTATAAACCCGATATCGTTTGGCAGGATTTCAACCTGCATGTTATTTCGAAGCCGGTTCTGCTTGAGTTTCTATCTTACTATTATAACAAAGCAGCCGAATGGAACAAAGAAGTGGTGGCCACATATAAGGATGGCCTGAATACCCAATGTGCTGTTCTGGACTACGAACGCGGAGGTCCCGCCGATATCACCGACAATTATTGGCTTACCGATGATGCCATCAGTTCTTCAAGTTGGTGCTACACTGAAGGGATCGGATATTATTCCACGAGGCAGATCCTTCACAGTTTTATCGATAGAATAAGCAAAAATGGAAATATGCTTCTCAACATTTCTCCAAAGGCTGACGGCACAATACCTCAGGAACAAAAAGACGTTTTGCTGGCCATGGGTGCCTGGCTCAAAAAATATGGTGAAGCGGTGTATACAACGCGGGCCTGGGAAAAATACGGAGAAGGCCCGACGAAAATGGGAGCTGCGCATGGAATCATGGCAGCTCCGGCTGAAGGAAAATCCAAAGATGTTCGCTATACCAGATCGAAAGACAACACCACGCTGTACGCAATATTGCTTGGCTGGGACAAAAGCCAGAAAGAAATAAAACTCGCTTCATTGGCTCCCGGCAGAATAGACTGCAAAAACCTGAAATCTGTCGAACTTATCAATGGCGAAGCTGGAAAATACCTGCCATTGGCTTTCAGGCAAGATACAGAAGGATTGCTGGTCAGTCTGCCAGAACGCTCTTTCGAGGAGCTGGCCTACGTATTAAAACTTACCTTCGATGGCCAAATTCCAACACTGGACAGGTATGCCGACCTTAACTGTGCTCCGCATTATTACCTCATCCCGGGCGATAACCCGGGCAGTTTGGTACTTGGTTTGGATTTAACACTGAGCGGTAAACGGAAAAACACTGCAAACCAATGGAAGTTGGAACCTGCCGGCAAAGGCATTTATAAAATTCTGAACCGTGAAAATGGTGAAAAGGTATTCGAGTGCAGTACTTCCGGCCATGATCTCATAGTTTCAAATTTCACCGGGAAAGACAACCAATTTTGGAAAATCGAAGATGCCCGCAATGGATTATTCAGAATTTCAAATAGACAATTTCCTAATATCCTGTTATCCGTAAATACGGCCCTTTCTGAAGGGAATAAAGCAGGATTACTCAATTCGGAAAACGGTTCTTCTTTTGGCTGGAAACTCATCGAGGTTTGCGAGACGAGGCAGGAATCTTTCAAGCCGCATACCATTCCGGGAACCGTTGAAGCCGAGGACTACGATATCGGTTGTCCCGGCGATGCGTATTACGATGCAGACGAAAATAATCAGGGCAGACAATATCGTCCCAACGAAAGTGTGGATATTGATACTTGCTCTGCAGGTGGCTACACTTTGGGTTGGACCCGGGCCGGAGAGTGGCTTTCCTACACAGTTACTATCAGTAAATCTGCAGTATACCGGATTTCGTTCTATATTGCCTCAGCATACAATAGCGGAAAACTCCATCTCGAATGTGATGGTGCAGACAAGACGGGGATTATTTCAATCCCGAATACAACAGGATTTCAGAATTGGGAAGTTTTAAAAAGAACGATAAAACTTGATGCCGGTCAGCATGTACTGAAAGTGGTTGTTGACGGTGATCTCCTTAACCTTGATAAAATGGTTATTGATGAAACAGAATGATGAACAATTAGAGACGTTGTCAATTCATTGTAACAATACGAGGTTTTCTAAAATGAGAAAAAGGAATTGTCTGCTTTGCCGTAGATTCATGAAAAGGTCGTTTCTCGTACCCTTCCTTCTTGGATTCTCGATTTTAATTTCGGCAACTTCATCCGCAGGAGCTCTAAACGGTAAGAAGATCAGCTCCGAGTTATTGGGACTTTTCTTTGAAGACATCAATTACTCGGCTGATGGCGGACTCTATGCCGAACTTATTCAAAACCGCTCGTTTGAATATAATCCAACCGAGTGCAGGGGATGGCACCCCCTTTCCTTCTGGGAATATACGACTCCAGGTTATTCTTACGGCAGAATCAGTGTGGAAACAACCTCTCCCATACATCCCGATAATCCGCATTATATTATTTTGGAAGTTGAACATGTTGGCCATGAGGCCCAAGAGACTGGCGATACAGGGGTGGGAATAAAAAACACCGGATTTGATGGAATGGTCATTCGAGCCGGCGAAAAATATAACCTGTCGTTGTTCGCGCGCCAGCTTACCGGGGAATCCATTGCATTAGCCGTTTATTTGCAAGATATAAAAGGACAAAAACTGGCCGAAAGCGTATTGACCACTTCCTCCAAAGATTGGAAGAAATACACGGCAAGCCTTACTGCATCGGAAAGCAGCGATAGTGCGTCCCTGGTCATCCTGGCCACCACCAAAGGCAAACTGGCATTGGATGTGATTTCTCTTTTTCCTGAAAAGACATTTAAAAACAGGCCCAATGGACTCCGTGCCGACCTGGCCCAGATGCTGGCGGAGATGAAACCCAAATTCATACGCTTTCCGGGCGGCTGCCTTGCCCATGGCGATGGTCTGGGAAATATGTACCGGTGGAAAAATACCATCGGACCTATTGAAGAAAGAAAAGAACAAAGGAATATTTGGGGTTACAATCAGACGGCAGGCTTGGGTTATTTCGAGTACTTTCAGTTTTGCGAAGATATAGGAGCCAAACCTTTGCCTGTAGTGCCGGCAGCAGTATGTTGTCAGAATTCTGGCGGAACATGGCGTATTGGCGGAATCGGGCAAAAAGCCCTTCCCATGGATGAAATGTCTGACTATATCCAGGAAGTGCTCGACCTGATTGAATGGGCGAATGGACCTGTGACGTCCACCTGGGGAGCCAAACGCGTTGCTGCAGGACATCCAGCTCCGTTTCATTTGGAATACATTGGCATCGGCAATGAAGACAAGATGACCCCTGAATTTCAAGAACGCTTCAAAATGATTTATCACGTGGTAAAAG
The DNA here is from genome assembly GCA_964430815.1 of uncultured Calditrichota bacterium. Lineage (GTDB taxonomy): Bacteria > Calditrichota > Calditrichia > JAJRVZ01 > JAJRVZ01 > CAVZSQ01. The sequence goes on from CAYSHN010000019.1 coordinate 14,502, forward strand.
AGAAATATCCTGAAATTACAGTCATCGGAACCGTTGGCCCATTTGCTCAAGGTGAGGACTATGACAAGGGCTGGAAGCTGGCAAATGAACTGAATTTGCCAATAGTCGATGAACACTATTACTGCCCCCCCGAGTGGTTTATTGCCAATCAACATCGTTACGATTCGTATACCCGAAATGCGACAAAGATCTATCTCGGGGAGTACGCTTCCTGGGGCAATAAAATGCGTAACGCCATTGCTGAAGCGGCTTATATGACATCGCTCGAGCGTAATGGCGATGTAGTAAGGATGGCATCCTATGCGCCCTTACTGGCGAAAAAGAATTTTACGCAATGGAAAATAGATATGATCTTTTTTGATAATGTCAATATCTGTCTGACACCAAATTATTATATGCAAAAAATGTTTATGACCAATCAGGGAGACTTTTACTTCGACAACATAATCACAAAGGATGAAAAAGATACTGCTCTGGCTGCTTCATGCGTTCAGGACAGCAAAACGGGTGACATAATCCTGAAACTGGTTAATGCCGGCAATGAGCCCAAAACCATGAAAATTAACCTATCAGGCTTTAAGAAGATGATTTCTGCTGCTGAACAAACGGTGCTAACCGGCGCTGCTGACGCTGAAAACACATTTGAAAATCCCCATAATGTTGTTCCGGTAAAATCGGCATTTAAAGTCAAATACAAATTTGAATATGAGACTCCGGCCATATCGCTGACTGTACTACGGATTAAAACGAATAAATAGACTGATGGAGAAAAGCAAAGGAGTTTATGATTAGAAATATGTATTTATAATTAATTGAATAAACAAATATTTTTTTCGATGTTTTAAAATGGTTTTGTATTATTATGATAAATTGTTTGTTTTATTGTTGTCTAACTAACTAATTATAGGTTAAATAAATATAAAAGCGTTTCAATATTATGAGAAAACTTATAATAATATTTTTAATCGCATTGTCTACAACCTTTCAAGTATCAGGTCAATCTTGGACAGCTGACAACGGGGATGGTACTTATACCAACCCGTTATTTTACGACGAATTCTCCGATCCTGATATTATTCGTGTCGGTACTGATTTTTACCCTTACCGGTACTACGATGCATTGTATGTCCGGACTGCCGGTGAAAAGAATACAGAATGTATCGATTGCCTGTAATGTAATTGGTAAAGTCAGTCAGTGGATCATGGTCCTCTTTCAATAAAGGAATAGAAAAATGGATACTCGGACATTGAGAAAAAAAGTATTGCTGATTCTTGCCGTGATCGCTTTTTCTGCGGACGTTTTTTGTGCGGGGAGTTATACGGTAAGAAGCCCGAATGGAAAAATCGCCGTTCACATTCGGCTTAGGTCAACGGGCGAACCAGTCTATTCTGTCTCGCATTCCGGTTTAGCAATTCTTAAAGAATCAAAATTGGGGATGGTCAGAAGTGATGAAAATTTTTCTACCAGGCTGTCCCTCGATTCGGTTTCACAGGTGAGAGTTGTTTCTGACGCCTATACGTTGTTACACGGCAAGCGCTTGAATTGCACATACACGGGAAACAAACGCGTTTTTTTTCTGAAGAACGTAAGTGCAAAAACGATGGAGATCATTTTCCAGGTATCGAACGACGGTGTAGCGTTCAGATATTATTTTCCAGAGAAGACGGATACTACTGTAAAAATATTCAAAGAAACGACATCATATTATTTCGACGCTTCTACAAAAGGATTTTTGCAGCCGTGTCAGGATGCAAGAATGGGATGGTGTTACGCCTCACCATCGTATGAGGAATATTATCAAACAGAGATACCTGTCGGCACAAGTGCGCCCTGTCAGGCCGGCTGGGTAATGCCTGCGCTTTTTCATTCTGGAAAATACTGGATATGCATTACGGAAACGGGGGTCGATACTAACTATTGTGGTTCACGCCTGAGCCAGTTATCTCCGGATGGTGAATATACCGTACAATTTCCTGAGCCGCAGGAATGCCGATCGGGCGAACCCGCTCTGCCTGAATCGGTACTACCATGGTATACCCCGTGGCGCATCATTGCGATAGCTGATAATCTGGCTGGTCTCGTTGAATCTACTTTGGAAACGGATTTAGCCTCTCCGGCTACATACGATGTTTCGTCATGGCTTGAACCAGGTATTGCATCGTGGAGCTGGGTGATCTTAAAAGATGACTCAACCGTTTACGGCGCTCAACAACGATTTATCGATTTCGCGGCGGCAATGCATTGGAAGTATTGTCTCATCGATGCTTTATGGGATACTCAGATCGGATACGAAAAGATAAAGCAGCTGGCCGAGTATGCACGGGCGAAAAATGTAAAACTTCTTTTGTGGTACAATTCGGCGGGCGAGTGGAATACGACGACCCTGACGCCGCGCGACAAGATGCTTACGAAGGAATCGAGGCGTACAGAGTTTCAGAAGTCGAAAGATATGGGCATCGCTGGCATCAAGGTGGATTTTTTTGGCGGCGACGGACAGTCCATGATGAAATATTACATCGACATCCTGAAGGATGCAGCACAGTATCATCTCGCCGTGAATTTTCACGGTTCGACTTTTCCGAGGGGATGGTACAAAACTTATCCCAATCTCGTAAGCATGGAGGGAATCCGGGGAGAAGAATACGTCACCTTCGCACAGTACTTTGCGGACCGCCAACCAGCTCATTGTACGGTTATTCCATTTACACGAAACCTCTTCGATCCGATGGATTTCACGCCTGTAAATTTCTCGGGCATACCCCGAATAATGCGCAGAACTACCGGCGGTTTTGAAATAGCTTTGTCGGTTCTATATATATCCGGTATCCAGCATATCGCCGAAACACCGGAAGGAATGGCGGCGCAGAAAGATTTTGTCAGAGAATATATGAGCACATTGCCTGAAACCTGGGATGATGTGAAGTTTATTGACGGCTATCCGGGGAAATTTGTCATCGTGGCCAGAAAAAAAGGAGACAGGTGGTACATAGCGGGTATTAACGGTGAAAATTCTCAACGCACAATAACTCTGAATCTATCGTTCATCGGCAACACCGCGCAAGGGATTATCATTGCAGATTCGGACGATGCAAAAGAGTTGGTAAAAGAATCCGTGGATTTGTCGGCTCCCGTTAAAATGATCATGCATCCCTATGGTGGATTTGTAATCAAGACTATTTCCAACTGAGAGAACTCTGATATCAATTGCAAGGA
>CAYSHN010000020.1:0-17368 GCA_964430815.1 uncultured Calditrichota bacterium
GACGGAGACCGGGTGATAAATTTCTGTACCTCAGCCAGCGATAGTTTTTTTGCTACATCCTTCAGATAAAAGTGATGGGGGTTGTAGTACAGATGGTCCCGCTGCCGAATATCATTTTCAAAATGAATGAAGGTCTTGCCCGCTATAACCGGTACCTGATTCTTATAGCCCCTGGTTTCAAGCTCTTGAGAAGTTGCCGCGAAGACTTTATTAACTTCGGTGGTTTTTTGCAGTAACCTGTCAAAAAATGGAATTGAAATTTCTTTGATCGGATCTATACCGGGTTGGAAAAAAAGCATACCCCGCTCAGCCAGCAGATATTTCAAGAAAAGCCTGGCCGCTTCAACCCAGTTTTGTCCCACCCGGTAAATATCAGTAAACATCGACATTAATGATTCAGTAAACTCCGTTGGCAACAGACAGTTTTTTATTTCTTCCAGCAGCAGTGAGATTTCAGTTTCGATCTGATAATGACGCACAGAACTTTTGCCTAAATTTCGGCCCTGATATACTAGTTTCCGTAGATTTAATTCCTGGTCCCATAAGCCGATCCGATTGACTTCAGCAAAATCATGATCTTCAGATTCCATCCAGAATACCGGAACAAAAGACATATCCGGAAAAGCGATATTCAATTTTCCAGTCAGTTTGATTGTGGTCAAAGCCTTATAAACGGTATATAAAGGTGAGGCAAATAGACCAAGTTGCTGCCCAGTAACCACCATGACACAGTTTGAACGCTGCAGACGATCAATATTCCGCTGAGCCGCTACAGTGTTCAGATCCGAATTCTGTTCGGCCAGATATTTTTTTACTGGATTGTGAATCTCCGGATTGGAGGTGATTGCTTTAATAAGATCCGGCCAGTCGCAACTCTGAGAATTGGTGAGATATGTGTTCAGGAATTCCGGTTTGGTAATATAATCATAATATAATGGGTTATAAAAACGGGTATTAATCGTATTTACATCCATTTATGTTCTTTATACCAGGTTAACGTTTCGCGAACACCTTGTTCCAGATCGATTTTATTTACAAAACCTAACTGTTGCCTGGCCTTTTCAGCAGAGCAAGTCCAATAGTTTTGTTGCATTTCGATTACTTTCTGCTTGTTTACCAGGGCTGGCTTTTTGGAGATAGCCGCAATACTTTCACCAATAGCCGCGACTATTTTAATCAAAAATTCTGGAACAGTGATATGAAAACCTTTTTTATTTAACAAACGCAGGGTGGTCTGAGCGATCTCCTTCCAGGAATAGGGCTGTTGGTTGCAGATAAAGTATGTTTGTCCAACCGCCTGCGGATTTTCAGCAGCCATGATAATACCACGAGTCAGATCCCGGACGTGAACCAGGCTCAAATACTTCTCCTGTTTGCCCAATTGGGGGATGATACCTTTGCACACCGTCCGGAAAAACTCCAGTACATCGGTATCCCGCGGGCCATATACTACCGGTGGTCGTATGATGGTAATAGCTAATTCGGAGGCATGTTTCTGTACATATTCCTCACCGGCCAATTTGCTTTTCCCATAATAAGTCAGAGGTTGTGGTATATGGTCTTCGTTGATGGGATTTATAGTTGGACTGGGGCCTGAAGCTGCCTGGCTGCCCACATAGATAAATCGTTTAATCCCTTCCTTATATAATAACGCCGCATCTATTAAATGGCGCGTACCTTCAAAATTTCCTTTAAAATATTCCTGTTCAGTTCGTGCTTTGGTCAATCCAGCCAGATGAAAGACATATTGGCATCCAGCCAATCCTTTTTGCAGACTTTCCACGTCCAGTAATGAACCATAGTGGTACTCAATATTCAGATCTTTGATCCAGTGGAGATTGCTGGTTTTCCGGACCAGACAGCGGACCTGATATCCTTTTTTCAGTAATTCTTCAGCCAGAAAACTGCCGATAAAGCCGGTTGCCCCGGTTAAAAATACTCTCATCTACGATCCTTATTTGTTTAATTTATAAGAACTTAAAAAAACTTAGCATATTTTAATTAACTTTGCTATATTTCGCAAATTAATAATATCGTATCAAATACACAAAATTACTCAATCTATAGTCTAAGTTACCAGGGAGGCAGTCTTTGGATTTATTTGACAAATGTTACCAGTTTACGCGTGCTGACGAAGTTAAAGCGATGGGTTTTTATCCTTACTTCCGTCCTATAGAAGAAAATGAAGGTCCGGTTGTTCAAATCGAGGGGCGTAAAATTGTCATGGCCGGTTCGAATAATTATCTCGGTTTGACGGCCCACCCAAAAGTAAAGGAAGCAGCCATCAAGGCAGTGGAGAAATACGGGACCGGCTGCTCCGGATCTCGCTATTTGACAGGTACATTGGATTTACATATCGAATTGGAGGAAAAATTAGCCAGCTTCATGCATAAGGAAGCAGTTTTATTATTCAGCACCGGATACCAGACTGCTCAGGGCATCATACCCACGCTGGTACAGCGTGGAGAATATGTTGTTTCCGACAAAGATAATCATGCTTGTATTGTAGCCGGAAACTTGATGGCCCGTAGTATCACTGCCGAGGTTTTACGTTATAAACATAATAACATGGAAGATCTGGAACGTGTAATCTCCAAGGTACCGCTGGATAGTAATAAACTGGTAGTAAGTGACGGTGTTTTCAGTACCGGTGGTGAAATAGTTGAACTGGTACGTTTGAATGAAATTGCCAAAAAATATCATGCCCGCATACTGATCGATGATGCCCATGCCATAGGTGTTATCGGCAAAGGTGGGCGCGGTACAGCCAGTGAATTTAACCTGGAAAGTCAGATTGACATGACCATGGGTACATTCAGTAAAACATTTGCTTCGTTGGGAGGTTTTGTCGCTGGTGAAGTCAAGGTGATAAATTATCTTAAACATCATGCTCTCGCTTTAATTTTCAGTGCTTCCCCAACTCCGGCTTCTGTTGCTGCTGCTTTAGCCGCCCTGGAAATCCTGCAGGCAGAACCCGAGCGGGTTCAAAAATTAATCAGTAATGCCAATAAGGTACGGCAGGCATTAAAATCAGCAGGATTCAATATTATCGATGGTCGTACAGCCATCGTACCGGTCATAGTCGGTGACGATCTGCTAGCTTTTAAAATGTGGCGCATGCTGTATGATGACGGTTTATTCGTGAATGTATTTATTTCTCCCGGTGTGCCACCGGGCCGGCAAATGATGCGTACCAGTTATATGTCAAGCCATGAAGATGAACATCTCGATTTTATCATTGATGCTTTTAAACGCAATGGGGCAAAACTGGGTTTAATTTAGTTGATGTATTGAGGATTTTTTATACAGTCCGCTAAGTATTCTGAATATAAATTCGGGGGGAGATTGTTCATGCCTCAGATTGAAATCAAGCGTGTTGTTAATAATGGCGATTTAGTCCGGTTTATTAAAGTACCGTGGCAAATATACCGGGATGATCCGAATTGGGTGCCACCACTTATTATGGATCGTAAGAAACTTTTAAACCGCAAAAAAAATCCCTTTTACCAGCATGCCGAAATAGAAATGCTGATTGCCTACAAAAATGGACAACCTGCCGGCCGGATTGCCGCCATCACTAATGAAAATCATAACAAATTTCAGGAAGATAATAACGGTTTTTTCGGATTTTATGAATCGATTAATGATCTTGATGTTACAACCCAACTGCTTGATCTGACACGACAATGGCTTATCGGCAAAGGTAAAGATGGTATGCTGGGACCGATCAATCTTTCAACCAATGACGAGCTGGGTTTGTTGATCGAAGGATTTGAAACACCACCTTTTATCATGATGTGCCATAATCCGGCCTATTATCAGCCCCTGATGGAAAATTACGGGCTTAAAAAAGCGAAAGATCTGTATGCCTGGTATGTGGATTTACGGGAGCGGGAATTGCCGGAAAAACTGATCCGGGTTGCTGAGACCGTTACCAGTAAATATGGCATTACCATCCGTAACATTACCCTTAAAGGACTTGATCAGGACCTGGAATTGATTCGTGAAGTTTACAATAATGCCTGGAGTAAAAACTGGGGTTTTGTTCCTTTAACACCGGAAGAAATAAATTATCTTGCTAATGATCTTAAACAGATTGCACGTGAAGAATTGATCCTGCTGGCCGAGAATGATCGAAGACCTGTTGCTTTTTCGATGACCCTGCCTAATATCAACGAAATATTAATTAAAATCCGCAATGGCAAACTGTTCCCCAGCGGCTTTTTAAAACTTATACTGGGGATGAAAAAAATAACGACCACCCGGGTCCTAACTCTGGGAGTTGTGAAAGATCTGCAGACCATTGGACTGGGGGCGGTCTTATATCTGGAAACAATTCTGCGGGCCAGAAAACTTGGCATGGCCGCCGGGGAAATGTCCTGGATCCTGGAAGATAACCAGGCGATGAACAGCTCCATTGCCATGTTTGGCTCAACACTTTATAAAAAGTACCGTATCTATTATCAAAAATTCTGATCTGATATCAACCCGCAACATTAGTTAGAGCATTCGGTTAGATACACGGAATCAATTAGGACATGTCTGCTTTACTGACATGTTTGTTTAATTAATATAGAATAGAATATATTCTGGCGGGTCAATTAGAAAACTATTAATGATAATCCTTGGGATCATGCTCACGCAGGTATTTTGAACCTTCTTCCAGCAACTTTTTCTCCTCGGCGGTCAAATTGAGATAACCTACCCTGTTGATTTTATCCAGAAGTTCATTGATCTTTTGGCGGTAATACTCCAATTGGGCATCATCACCCCCTTGCCGGTAGGTAAATTTAGTTTTGCCCTTTGATGACCGTAGGAGTTTTTTCAACTTGTTACCAATTCTACCAAATCTAAGATAGCTGTATCCGACTACAATGCCACCCAAATGAGCTGCATGGGCAACCCCATCCGACTGTGTATTCATAGTTGAAAGAAAAGAAAGGATGGCCATGAAACCCACAAAATATTTCACTTTAACTGGGAACAGAAAATAGATAAAGACCTGGCGATCTGGATAGTATAAAGCATACGCTACCATTATGCCATAAATGGCACCGGATGCGCCGACTGTCCCAATGGCACTCGGATCCTTTGAAGTTAACAGGATGTTCACCAGGCCGGCTCCAATCCCACAGATAAAATAATATTTATAGAACTCCTTGCTGCCCCATTCCCTTTCCAGTTCAACACCAAACATCCAGAAGATAAACATATTAAAAAAGATATGCCAAAAGCCGGCATGTAAAAACATGTAGGTTACGAGTTGCCAGATTTTAAATTGATAAATGACACTATAAGCATGCAAGGAAAGATTTTCAGTCAAATAGTAATAAAGATCGGTATTCAGAAATTGAATGAGAAAGACAATTGCATTTGCAAACAGGATATTTTTTACAGCTGGTGTAATTCCACCCCCAATTCCAAATGTCGATCGCTGATAGTACATTGCTATGTTCAGTCCTAAAAAAATAAAACGCTTTTTACCCGAACCTGCTAATATGCCTTGGCAAATATTACCTGAGTATGGGCTTCTTTATTACAAACGAGACATTTACCGCTTTTATTCTGCTGCTCGAAGGGGATCAGGCGGATGGTAGCTTTGGTATCATCTTTAACTTTGGTCTCACATTCGGCCGATCCGCACCACAGTGCCTCGAAAAATCCACCAGGTGATTCGATCTTTTGTTTGAATTCGTCATAGTTATCAATAGCGAATGTGTATTTCTGCCGGAATGATCTGGCGCGTTCCAGCATTTCCTTTTGCATCGACTCTAATTGACCGGCAATCTGTTTTACCAGCTGGTCCACCTTGGTAATCGTTTTCTGGCGAGTATCCCGGCGCACGATGACCAGTTGTTTCTGGGCTTCATCCCGCGGCCCGATTTCCAAACGCAGGGGAATACCCTGCAATTCCCATTCGGAAAATTTAAATCCGGGTTTATACTGATCGCGGTCGTCCAGAATAACCTGATATTGATCCTTCAACTGTTGATACACCTCTCCGGCAAAAGCCAGGACTCTCACTTTTTCATCGTCGGATTTCCATATTGGAACAATCACCATTTGATTTTGAGCCATCCGTGGCGGTAAAACCAGACCATCATCATCACTATGAGCCATGATCAAAGCACCGATCAAACGCGTACTCACACCCCAGGAAGTAGCCCACACATACTCCATTTCACTATTTTTATTCTGAAATTTAACATCGAAGGCTTTGGCGAAATTCTGTCCTAAATTATGGGAAGTCCCGGATTGCAGCGCTTTGCGATCCTGCATCATAGCTTCGATACAATAAGTGTGCAGCGCACCGGCAAACTTTTCCGAGTCCGTTTTTTTTCCGACTAAAACCGGAATAGCCAGATATTCTTCGGCAAAGCGACGGTACACTTCCAGGATTTTTAAGGTTTCTACTTCGGCATCGGCAAAACTCTCATGGGCTGTATGTCCTTCCTGCCATAGAAATTCGGTTGTACGTAAAAATAAGCGGGTACGCATTTCCCAGCGCACCACATTAGCCCATTGATTTATCAGTAAAGGCAGATCACGGTAACTCATGATCCATTTTTTGTACATGCTCCAGATAATTGTTTCCGACGTCGGCCGGATATACAGGTTTTCTTCCAGTTTTTCACCACCACCATGGGTGACCACCGCACATTCCGGTGCGAATCCCGCCACATGTTCCGCCTCTTTTTGCATGAAACTTTCCGGTATAAAGAGTGGAAAATAGGCATTAACATGGCCAGTCTCTTTGAACATTTGATTCAGATACCCCTGAATTTTTTCCCAGATAGCGTAGCCATTAGGACGGATGACCATACAGCCTTTTACGGGTGAATAATCAGCCAGTTTTCCTTGAATGACAATGTCTGTATACCAGCGGGAATAATCTTCTTCGCGTTTGGTGATTCTCTCAGCCATAGATAGTAACAACTCTCTTTTTAATTTTTTGCACTAAAATAAAACTACCTGTCTGAACAGGTAGTTATCATGTACGCCTGGAGGGAATTGAACCCCCAACCTTTGGATCCGGAATCCAACGCTCTATCCAATTGAGCTACAGGCGCAAAAAGTATCTGTTAATGTATTAAAATCAAATTACATGTATCGTTTCAATATATTTAACGACCCCTTGAATGTCAAGGGAAAATACCACCTTCAGGGTCTGCAGGACCTCGAAGGTGGTTAAATTTAAAACGTATTCACCACACTGAAATGTATTTTGCCGGTGGAGAAGGTATCCCCTCTACCCAGACCATAATCTACTCCCAGGATACCCAGGGGGGTTCTGAAGCGCAAACCAAGACCATAAGCAGGCAGAAGATCCTCATGCTTGCCGGCGGTATCCTGATAATAATAATAACCCCAATCGTTGAAAATAAAAATCCTGGAATCACGACCGGTCAGAAAACGATACTCAAGATTACACCAGGAAATCGTCTCGCCATGAAATTGGTTCTCCCGGTAACCTCTCAAAGTAGTAGTGCCACCAAGCCAGAAATGATCACTGAGCTGCAGTTGGTTTTTATTACTGCTGATGCGTTTACCGACAAAATTAGCAGCCAATACCTGATTCCCGCTTAGATTAATAAAATAGGCAAGATCCAGGCGAATGGACTGTAACCTTTCTCTACTGGCCAGGCTATCTTCCTGCAGCAGGTAGAGTGGACCATTATTCTTTTTTAAACCTTCACTATAATAAGCATGATATAACAGACCATGCCGGGGATTGTAGGGTTGATCACGGGAATCATATTCCAGGCCCAGGTCACCAGTGACTACCGAGTTATTAGTAAGACGTAAAATCCTGCTGGCCGAAGAATCAGGAATAATACTTTTGGAAATTAACTGTAACTTAACATGAAAATTACTGCTAAAACGGATAGTGGAACTGAGTGAATAAGACCGATCGATATAGATAGTATCTCTGACAACTCTTTCCAAAGCTAAGCCCAGATTGACCGGCAGGTTAAATACCCATGGTTCCTCATAGAATAATCTAAATTCATCTGAATATTGATCCGGCTTTTTCCAGTATACATCAAACCGTCGACCGGTGCCAAAGAGATTCCGGAATCCTAATTGAATAAGACCGGTAAAATATCCCTGCCGGTCCGATTGACCTGTGGCGGCAGGGATATATCCCACAATACCATCAAAAGTGGTGGTATTGCCCTCTTCCACTTCAATCCTAAGCAGAGTAGTAACACTGTCTTTTATTAACACTGCGGGGACTCGCACATTTTTAAAAAATCCCAGGCGATTAAGATTTTGAGGAAGCAGATCGAGTTTATCCTGATCATATAAATCACCCGGTTGAATCCCCAATTCCCGCAGGATAACTTTATCTCTAGTAATATGATTTCCACTGATAGAAAATTCATTGATCTTAATCTGGCGGCCCTCCTCCACTATCAGCGGTAAATTGACCGTATAGAAACCAGTACTGCGTTGCAGTTGAACTTGTCCAGGTTTTATAACTGCCAGAGGATAGCCGCGGCGCGCAAAAAATAAACCCAATTGTTTAAATTCTGCTTCAAGGAGTTCTTCCCTATAGATATCACCCATTTTCAGGTCCAACTGGTCTAATACCGTTTCCCGGGAGAAAATATCATTGTGTATATCGATCTGACCAAGACGAAAAGATTTATCTTCAGATATATACCATTTAAGATTTATTTCCCGGTCATTAATTTTCTCCAGACTTACCGAATCTATACGGGCATATAAAAAACCATCATGTTTATAAGCTAAAATTATGTTCCGGTTGGCCGCACGGATTATTTGGTCATTACATACTATCCCGCTTCTTAAACCACTGCGTTTAAGCAATTGACCGGAACTAAAGTGATGATTACCACTGAACTCGACCGTTTGCACAATGTTTTGTGCGATTAAACGATTCTGATTATCTACAATAATCAAGGATACAATAAAGTTGAAAATATAATAAAAACTGTGATGCTTCATCTGCGTCATATATTCAATTTAATTGCTCCCACCAGTGGTGTGGAGCATATTCCTTTTTGTTAAAAATACGCTCTTATCTCAGCCTGGCCAGTATGGATAACCTTTTTATAAGTAGCATCATCTCGTCCTTCATAAAAAATGGAAAAAACTATATTGGTAGCCATGGTGTAATCTCCACGCAACCGCCATTGCTTATTCAAACCTTCTTTTTTACCGCGCGCCATCTCGTAGGGGACAGCACGCTGGAGCGGACTTTTGAGTACATCCACATTGATCAGATCGTATTCAGCTGTCAGCCGGCCCTTCTGCAACAAAGAATAATTAACCCGGGCCAATAGACGAAGATACTGTAAAGATAAATTATTATTAGATACCGTTGCTCTGGCCAGATCTTTTTCCAAGCCAAATTCCGAATCAGTGCCAAATTCCCATACCGGCAGCGGTCGATAAGAAAAATTCTGATTCAAAACCCATGAAGTGATATCACGATTTCGGCTGAGATCCGATTTATTATTACGGTAAAGGGTATTATAACGTACTTCCGATTGTGCTTTTAATGTCCGGTGTAATTGATAGTTGGCACGGACGCCACGTTCGATGCCCAGACGACCTTCGTTCTCGCCGGGATTCAGATACTGATTGAATTGATCTTCACGATATTGGTACCGCAGACGCAATGATAGTTTTCGTGATTGACGCATAATGTACAAATCTTCGCTGAACAGGATCAGTCCTTTGATGGTTTGCGCACCTTGAAAAGTTGATACATTCAAGAATAACAGATCATTGATGTCTTTCTGTTTAGATTGTTCCTCGATTCGGAGATATGATTCACTGCTCAATATATTCAGCAGCTGCTGCCATTTAGTCACAGCTCTTTTCCAGTGTCGGGAGGGATCCAGTTTAAAGTTTAATGAGGTCTCCACGCTGGTTACCGGTTCAAACTTACCACTCGGAATTATATACAATATAAAATTTCCATCTGGATCCGGTACATATTCTGCCAGCTCGGAATCATATCGTAAATTACCTTTACCCAGCCCCACATCCAGATACACTTTTTCCCTCAAAGCCAGTTGTTCGGTAGAAATACGATATTGCCAGCGCAGATCAAAACTACGTTCCCACTGGTAATTATTTAAAATCAGTTCAGCTAATGTTGTTTGACGATCCTGCCACATGGTGTCCTGCACGCTGGCATCTATGTACAGCAAGGCGGTTGAATCGATCTTGGTATTCTCAAAAAAAGATGTGTAATTTTTTTTACGTTTTACAATTTCCAGAGAACCACTGGTCTGTTGCCATTCTTTGAGATCGATCCGTATCTGAACCGTGCGTGTTGTTGCTTGCGGGATCAATTTCCCATAATCCCCATAGTCATAAATCTTATCATCCCGCTGGGTAAACTGTGTAAAACCGGACAGCAAGGGATGATGAATGAAATCCATCCGCATCGTCCCTTCATAAAATTCAAAGCCACTAAGTTTTCCGGAGGAAATGTTTTTTCTGTTTTCACGGGTAAAGGAGACTCCTGGCTGCCAATTACCAAAGGCTCTATCCAAATGAGCGTTTTGACGGATCCAGTCATTAGTGATAGCTTCCTGTTTACTACCCACAAATTCATGATTTAAAAGTAAGTTAAACCAGCCGGGACGATCCCAATCCAGCTGTCCCTGATAGCGGGTAGATTGAAATTGATCCCGCTTTAAGAAGCCCAAATTGGTATTAAACTTGAAATAGTTTATGGGCAAGGTATTCAAACTGGTCTCGATACTTTTTTCTGCATTGCCGGTCAGCAGTGGAGAGAGAATATTCCAGTAACGACGATAGTCGATCTGATTCAAACGGTCAGCAGACTGAAAATTGTGATCGATCAACCTTAGTACGGTTGAAGATATTATCCGATCCTGAGCCAAACCAGTCTGGCCACCGACAGGTAGTAATGAGAAAGCGGTGACGAATTGTAAAGCCGAGCCCATATTGTCCCGATCCATATAAGGAGACATGGTATTCTGATCAAATTTACTTAAGGCATATTCGGAGGATATTTTGACTTTTCTGGACAGGGCGTAATCAAGTTGAAAATCAAGCAGTTGTTGACGTACAGGCAACGGTAACAAATCTATGGGTAAATAGGATCCCTGTCCTTTGCCCACCCAGCGATAGACACCCAACTGTTCGCGGATATAGTCACCCTGATTTGCACCAACGGACGAAAACTTTACATTATAGTTTCCTCCGCTGATACCGACATAACGATAAAAACTGTATGGTATATTGCTGATCAGCGTATCGATTTTTATATAGGATCCACTGCTATCCTCAACTTCCAGGGCTCCACTCACAAAAGCCTGCAATTGATCATCACCAGCTTGCCGAATAATATCTTTCTTCTGCTGATCAAGTATCCCTTCGGCTTCCAATATTTTATCGGGATCGTCTTCTTCTTGAAAATACATAGTATTCAAATTTAGTTTACCTTTGGCCATGGTGGCGCTAAGTACTCCGGAATAAATATTACGTGAATAATTCTGAGCAGCCGGGTAATATTCAAAATCAACTTCAATCCTGGAGGTACTGGTAATTAAACGACGGTTGGTGAAGGTCAATTGCCCGTTACCATATTCAATGATATAGTCATTATTCTCTCCCCGAATCATTTTAGTACCATCTACCCAAACCCGTTCGGTGCCGGCCAGCACAATAATCTGTTGTTCGCTATTTTTACCGAACAGTTGGTAAGGTCCCTGATTCCCCTCCTGGCCAAGAAAAGACATAAAATTAAAAAATCCACGGGTAGAGGCTACGGTAGCCCCGGCAGAATACTGATGATAATTACTGTTTAAACTTATGCCCTGCAATTTGCGGGATAAAGAACCAAAACGACCATAACCATATTCCAGATTAAAATCACCTAGGGTGCCCTGCAGAAAGGGATTTTTGAATTGAATAAAAACCTTATCCACTTCATTCAGGGTCTGGGTATTCCCTTCCGGTTGGATGGGGGTTGACTCATCGGTGAGTGCAGCAATAACTTCCACATCCTCAGTAATAAAACCTGATAGCTGCAGATTCAATCCGGAGTTTAGAGTCAGATCGCGGTTAGTGCCGATATTTATCCCGCGAACTATACTACCACTTTTCTGTAATTGGCGGCCAAAATCAGCAAAAGGATTTTGATAAATTGGTCTGATCACTACCAGACTATCTTGTAAGGTTTGGACTGTTTTTAAAGTATCCAGATCAAAAAATGAATAGGATGGTTGCAATAAAATAGGTTGGATCCGGTAACTTAGTCTGACACTGTCGCCTGGTTGCACGGCAACATGTAAAGTGAGCAGGTTCCTGGCGGAACTAAAATCAAATCCCGCATACTCCTGCAGAGCTTGTTGATTGATCTTGACCTGCAAACTCGGGGCCATGATCCGGTAGTGTGCTGGGAGTGTGATGACAGATAGACCCTGTTCAGCCACCAGGACCGTGTCTTTTTGCCAGGGGTCATAAGCAAATTTATCCTGTGCAGCGGCCGGAGTAAAACTCAGCAGACAGATCAAGAACAGAGCATTAAAGAGGAATGAAAAATAATTATTCCTGTGGTAAGCCATATTTCAGGGATGCTAATATTACCTGGTCCTGGTCTATAACGACCAACTGATAGCGGTCATCCCGCCCAACCAGGGCTAGATCCGACGGAAATTTAAGTTTAAGGCCACCAATGGTTACAAGCTGATCCAGGAAAGTACCCCTGGGTGTAAAAATATAGATGGCGGCACTGGCCGGGTCACAAATATATATACGATCTTCCTGATCGACAGCCAAACCTGACGGTGATTTAAATTGGGGGTACTCAATTTTTTGTATGAAATTGCCATAGTAATCATAGATAAACACTGCCTTATTAGCCGCATCACTGATCAGCAGGCGATGATCACTGGTCAAATCAAGTTGAATGGGTAAGGCCAACTCCCCGGCACCCGATTCATAATTGGCAAAAGCAACTTCCGCTTTGTTATCCGGATTAAATTTAATGACTTTCTTCTCGCCATGATCAAGAATGAACATATCCCCGCGCGGCGAATAGACCACACTCGATACTTCCCGAAACTGAAATCGTTCGTCATCCCCCGGATTCGAAATGAATGAATTTATAAAATTAAAATCTTTGTCATACCTTTGCACCCGGCGATTATTATAGTCCGCGACAAATATATTAAGTGCCGATCGGGCATAGATATCACGCGGTTGGTCAAACTGATCGATAGTTCCGCCAAAACCCCCAATATCCTTAATAAAATTACCATTGAGATCAAATAGTTGTAGACGATGATTATCACGATCACAGATCACTATCCGGCCATCCTGGGTAATATCAACTGCTGATGGATTTTTAAACAATCCAGGTGTGCTGCCGGTTCCACCGAATCGTCCCAATTCTGCTACTTGCAACTGCGCCGGACAGGCGAGATACATGACCAGAATCAACCATAATACTTTACCAGACACCGGAGATCCTCCACTTGATTTAATCTAAAAGATAATCATTTCTTAAACAAGGAACATGATTTTTGCCTGGAAAAATCTGGTGCAATGAATTGAATTAGTTGTTATACTTAACAATTGAAAATCAATAATATTACAATTCAAGATACCCGTGATGACAGACAGATATTCTTATTCGCTCAATCCGGAAAATCAGAACAGATGAAAGAGAAAACAACACCCCACTCGTTCCAGGTCGCCGATTCGTCAATCATTACTGATCGTCTTACCGCTTTATGGGCATTCAACGAAGCAGGATTAGGTGGCATCATGCATGCCATCAAGTCGCCCTTAACCGGAATTTTTGTCGGCGGTATTGCTATAATCATAATCGCTCTGATCGCCTATTTTGCCGATAAAAAAATCAAAACCATTATGAAGGCAACCGCCATTGTACTTATCGTTAAAGCGATTGTCAGTCCCCACTCACCCCTCCCCGCTTACTTCGCAGTGGGATTTCAGGGTCTGGCCGGTGCGTTTATTTTCAGTATCTTTAATTCGTTTCGCCCGGCTGCATTTATTCTTGGTGTTGTTGCTCTGAGTGAATCTGCGCTGCAAAAAATATTGACTTTAACCTTGATCTATGGTATTTCCCTCTGGGACTCTATAGATCTTTTTTTTAATTATGTTTTTCAAACCTTTGGATTATTAGGCCCCACTGAGAGTTTCCCCAGCAGTATATTATTAATCTCGCTATATCTTGGCCTTTATGTGCTGGCCGGCTTTCTGATTGGTTACCTGGCCGGAGTGATGCCAAGAGAATTGACCAGAATCTCAATGCAACAGGATGCGGGCGTGATCAGGCAATTGTCGGCACTTAACCAAATCCATCTTTCTGCACCCCTGCTACATCGTCCGTTCTGGAAAAGGAGTATTTTTAAAATCAGTGTGGTTTTACTGGGAATGATTGTTGTATTTACAATTATCAATCCGGAATTAAAGGGAATATACCGGTCGGGATATGTCCTGATCCGGACCTGTATTATTATTTCAATCTGGTATCTTGTGGCTGCACCGGTTTTAACCCGCTTATTAAGTTTCATACTGAACAAAAAAAGACAGGTTTATTCTGTCGAAGTGGAACAAATATTGTTGATACTTCCTCAATTACGGGGAGCAGCTGCTATATTATGGAAACATTCAGCACATTTCCCCTTGTTCAAAAGATTAAAATATTTTTTACTAACTTTGATTTCTTATTCGCTCACCTATCAGCCGATAAAAAATGAGATAGATAAAAATACATCTGAGCCTGTATCGGATACCAGCAGGCAGTGAAGAACTGGAAAGAGTGTAAATTATGGTCACTAGTTAAGTACGGAAATATATGATCCATATTTTAAGTGGTCCTATCCACAGTGGTAAGACCAGCAGCTTATTGCGCTGGGCAGCGGATCAGTCCAACCTGGCTGGGATTGCTACACCTGATCAGGGTGGATTGAAAAAGTTATATGATCTGAAAGCAAAGCGATACTTTCCATTTCAAATTAATGAACCGGACCATCCTGCAGCGGATTGTATCTGCATAGGTAAATACAAATTTTCCAACGCCGCTTTTTTGATAGCCCGGCAAATACTGGATCGCGCGGTACAGCAATTTCCAGCCTGGTTAATCATCGATGAGATCGGACCATTGGAACTTGAGGGTCAAGGTTTCGAGCCGGTGGTGGGGAGGATAATCAGTCAGTACTCGATAGCAAGAGAAGGGTGTGATTTATTATTGGTAATCCGAGATACTATTTTAGATCGAGTAATAGATCATTACCAGATTACAGAATTTGAAAATAGTACCTTAGTTCCTGAGTCCCTTAGTCCCTGAGTTCCTATTACTTAAATAATGTTTCGAACAGGTGATCAAGGTTTTGTTTGGTGCCGCTCAGGTAATCCGGAAAGCCGGGAAACTCTTTGCCCTTAGTGACAGCAACTTTAAGATTGAATTTATTTTGCGGCATATAGAAACACCATCCTTTTTGAAAATAATAGCGGGCCAGGAATTCCTGTTCAATCTGTCCGGGAGTGGGAACAAATACACCTCTCTTTTTTAATTCGACCATTTCCATAATTGTGGTATATCCGGAGCGGCATATTATAAAATCGGCCTGGCGCATATAATCGGCTATTTGCTGCCGGTCGAGATAACTATAAAAGATTGCATTACCTTTCCTGATACTGTATTTTTTTTCCGGTTTACCCAGGGCCACTACCGTACGACCTTCCAGCATATTTACTTGTTTAAAGATAATTCTTTCAAAAATGGACCGTTGTGGTTCCGGTCCGCTGACCAGAATCAAAAAATCTATTTTACCTGGATTGAATTCGGTAGCTGGCGGGAGATCGCAAAGTATACCGGGATACAATATTCTGGAATCACTTAAAAACCGCAACTGGTGTGACAATTCACCGGTAAGATCCGCCTTACCATCATAATCGGGTATGATAATCCGGTCATATTTATTAAAAAAACGATAATTAAAATACTCCGGAATCATTTCAAATTTTGATATCAACCATGGTAGTTTATAACGTAATTGATGTGAAATCAGAAAACTCTTGACCCCAGGCAGGTTGATACAAAAACGGTTATCGCTGATTATTATATCAAATTGATACTGCTGTTGCAATCGTTGTAAGGCCTGTTTTTCCCTGCGCATCGCCAGCAACATCTGGGGATAAGTGACAAACATGAAGCGAGTTACAAAATATTTGCTTCTGGGATACCGGATTGGATACTGGGGGAAATCTAGAAAAACACATTCCGCGGTTTCTTTCTTCAATAATTCCAGAGCCCGGCCACAAGTGGCTACAAATACCTGATCTCCCTGCTTTAAAAATCTTCTGATTAATGGCAGAATGCGGGTGATATGCCCTAAGCCCCAGTCCAGCGGTGCAAAAAAAACTCTCCTTGGTTTCATACTCTATGACTTCTCAAAAAACTGCCCGACAGATCAAGGTAGCCATTATTAAGCCGATAGCATCTGCCGTTAATCCTGCCGGTAAGGTATACCTTGTTTTCTGCACATTGATAGCTCCAAAATAAACCGCAATCACATAAAAGGTTGTTTCCGAACTACCGTACATGGTGGAGGAAATAAAACCGATCAGAGAATCAGGACCATAGGTTTTCATCAACTCAGTCATAACTCCGATAGATCCGCTTCCTGATAACGGCCGCATCAGAGCCATGGGCAAAACTTCCGGTGGCATACCGATCAATTCTGTTACCGGCCTGAGTAACCAGGTTAGAACATCCAATGCCCCACTGGCCCGGAACATGGCAATGGCTACCAGCATTCCTACCAGGTAAGGGATAATCCTTACTCCCACATTAAATCCTTCTTTGGCGCCTTCTATAAATTTATCATATACTTTCACGCGCTTGAATAGTGCGATCGAGAGAAATAACAATAGTACTAGCGGGATTACAATAACGGATGACCAATCCAGAATTATTTTAACAACTTCCATGATATCCTCATACAATTTAGATATGGTTTCTAATTATCATCATCATGAACACTTATTAAGATATCGCCTGGTAATGGCTTCTTGTTTTTTTCCGGTTAATTCTCTGAATAATTTTAACTATAATAATTCCGGCAATGGTAGCAGTGGAGGCAGCCAATATAGAGGGAAAAATAATCATTTGCGGATTGGCCGAACCGACCGAAACACGCACAGCAAGTGCTGTAGCCGGAATCAAGGTAATAGCTGTGGTGTTGATCACCAGGAACATGCACATGTCGTCCGTCGCTCTGCCCTTTTGGGGATTCAATTTATCCAATTCTTCCATGGCTTTAAGGCCCAGAGGGGTGGCGGCATTGCTCAGGCCCAGCATGTTGGCAGCGACATTCATGAT
>CAYSHN010000021.1:0-17190 GCA_964430815.1 uncultured Calditrichota bacterium
AATTTCCTCGGGCATTTTTAACTGCCGGGCCACCGTACGGACTTCATCCTTAAATAATTCTTTAAGCGGCTCCAGCAATTGAAAAGGCATTACCTCCGGTAACCCGCCGACATTATGATGCGATTTGATGGTGGCCGAAGGACCTTTTACCGAAATACTTTCAATCACATCCGGGTAAAGGGTTCCCTGGGCCAGATATTTAGGATTCCCTATTTTTCTTGATTCTTCCTCAAATATTTCTATAAATAAATGACCGATGATTTTACGTTTTTGTTCGGGATGAGTCACCCCTTTTAATCTCTGTAAAAACAGATCACTGCGGTTAATACAGGTCAGATTTATATTAAAATTGTTGTTGAAAACAGATTCAACTTTTTTCGCCTCGTCTTTCCGTAGTAAACCGGTGTCCACAAAAATAGTATGTAGATTATTTCCAATGGCTTTATCTACCAGGATTGCAACCACACTGCTGTCCACGCCACCGCTCAAACCGCAGATAACCTTTTCCCCTCCAACTTCTTCACGAATAGCCTTGATCGCTTCTTCAATAAAGGAATCTGCCGACCAATCCCCCCGGCAATTACAAATTTTAAAACAAAAATTCTGCAATAATTTTCGACCTTCCGCAGTATGCTCTACCTCGGGATGAAATTGGATTCCATAAACAGGTCTGTGACTATGCTGCATAGCTGCAAATTTACTGTTAACGGTCGAGGCTATCGCCTGAAAGGCTGATCCCGGATCAATTACTTTATCACCATGACTCATCCAGACTACCGATTCCCGGGACATATCGCTGAACAAAGGGCTGGTGCCGGCGATGGATAAGATCGCCTGACCATACTCCCGCTTTTCACCGGCAGCAACCTGGCCGCCGGTCATATTGGTCAGAAGTTGTAATCCATAACAGATGCCCAGTACCGGAATATTTAAATTCAGAAAATCCTTATCCAGCAGGGGTGCGCCCTTACTGTAAACCGATGCCGGGCCCCCCGACAATATTACCCCCTTGATCATTCTGTTTTTTAATGATGCTATGGGGATATTGTAAGGCTGGATGACCGAAAATACTCCCAGTTCCCGGATTCGCCGTGCAATTAATTGCGTATATTGTGATCCAAAGTCAAGCACGACTACGGTTTCGTGTATATAGTCTTGGCTCACTGCTCAATTTCCCATTTTTTCAGTTCCACTAACATAGACAGATCGGTTAAATCATAACGTATGGGAGTGATCGAGACCTTGTGTTGCTGAATCACCACATCATCCAGATCATCCTCTTTATCCAGGTACAAACGTTTGCCGGTCAGCCAGTAATAAACCCGATTGGTTGGATCAACCCGTTTATCGAATGATTCCTCAAAGCGGGCCTGCCCTTGCCGGGTAAGGACCACACCCTTAATTTCACTGCTTTTTAGCGGCGGTACATTCACATTTAATAATGTTCCCGGCCGGAGTCCATGTTTGAATATTTTTTGCGCTAAGGTAACCGCCAGTGTACAGGCAAATTCATATTCATGGACATGAAAAGAAGCAACCGATAAAGCCAAACCGGGAATACCCATGATTACTGCTTCGGCTGCCGCTGAAACGGTCCCGGAATATATAATATTAGTACCGGTGTTAGGACCTAAATTAATTCCGGATACGACCAGATCTGCTTTCTTTTCCATCAGGCACTTCAGGCCGAGTTTTACACAGTCAGCCGGTGTACCGTTGACCGCGAAGCCGAAAAAGCGATTATCCTTTTCTACCTGGTAGACGCGGAGCGGATCGGACACGGTTATAGCATGGCCCACGGCACTCTGCTCCCTATCCGGTGCCACTACCAGTACCTCGGCAATTTCCTGCAAAGCCTGCTTCAGCTGATACAGTCCCACTGCATGTATGCCATCATCATTGGTAATCAGAATATTCACCCTGCCGCCTGTAACTAAAACAATTATACCTGCTGTTTATAAAGGTCCACCTATTTGGCCGGTTGGTTTTTATGTTTAAAGAATTTCAGCATCCCGCTGATATGATTTTTTAATTCATTGCGGTGTATAATTACATCGATGAATCCGTGCTCTAATAAAAATTCCGCACGCTGAAATCCGGGTGGTAAATCCTGACCGATGGTCTGCTTGATCACACGGGGCCCGGCAAAACCGATCAGGGCTCCCGGTTCAGCAATATGAATATCTCCCAGCATGGCGTAACTGGCCGTAGTACCCCCGGTCGTAGGATTGGTCAGTACAGAAATAAACGGCAGACCCTGATCTGCCAGCATGCCCAGTTTGGCGCTGGTTTTAGCCATTTGCATCAAACTGAGCACCCCTTCATGCATACGTGCTCCGCCCGAGGATGAAATAATGATCAATGGTTTTTTCTCTTCCAGGGCTACACTGATAGCCCGGGATACTTTTTCACCTACCACCGAACCCATACTGCCGCCCAGAAAAGAAAAATCCATAAAAGCTATAACGATATCCTGCCCATCCAACTTCCCCCGGCCGGTAACCACCGCTTCTTTTAATCCGGTTTTCTTGACTGCACTCTGATATTTTTCCGAATACTTTTTACTATCTTTGAACCGGAGCGGATCGCTGGAACTGATATGTTGGTTAAACTCTTCAAAAGTGTTACTATCCAATAAAATATCTATATAGTCATAACTGCCGATGCGAAAGTGAAAATCACATTTAGGGCATACGTAGAGTTTTTTCTCCAATTCTTTTTTGTAGATAATCTCACCGCATTCTTCACACTTGATCCATAATCCATCCGGAATTTCTTTTCGCTCTACAGATTTTAATACCTCTTTTTTTCTCTTAAACCAATCCATTTTTACCTCGGTTAATATCTTTTTTTACCATGACCAATGCATTCTCGCCATCAGGATAGTATCTTTTCCTGACATACACGGTATCAAAACCAAATTTCTGATATAAACTGATTGCCGCCTGGTTGTTTTCCCGCACCTCCAGATAGGAAACCGTGACATCTTTAAAATACTCCAGCAGGTGACTCAGGATAAAAGAACCTATGCCCTGCTGGTGCCATTTTCTGGAAACGGCGATGTTGCCGATATGAATTTCACTGGCATATTTCCAGCATATGGTATAACCGACAATTTCTGCTTCGTTTTCAACCACAAAAGATTTAGCGATCTGATCATTTTCCACATCCCTCGAGAAAGTTTCATAGGACCAGGGATCCTGGAACAGATCACATTCAATCTTGTAAACCTCTACGATATCCTGATGCTGCATCTTCCGGAACAGCAAATTCATAACACCCCTGCAAAAGACTGGATGTACAACGGCTCTAAAAGATCCAGATCAACCTGTTCGCCCCTTTTATATTTCCGGTAGCCCAATTGGCAGATACCAGCGGGTTCGATACTGGCTTGAATTACCCTCTCTTTTATCACCGGTGGTAATTTGCATTCAGCCCCATCATCCCGTGCTTCGCATACTATACAACCTTTTTCCCCGATGTACTGACCTAGTTCGGATGTTTTTACAATTTTATATTCATCAAGTACCTGCGGATTCTGATTAAAGATACCCAGATAACAGGACTCCCGGCGAGCATCAATCAGGGTAAAAATGGGTACCGTTTGATCTTGCACCTGCTGCGCCAGAATTTCAAAATTAGTCACCGCTATCAGCGGTTTCTCCAGAGAAAAACAAAATCCCTTGGCATAGGCCATACCGATACGCAAACCGGTAAAAGATCCAGGTCCGCAGGTAACACACACTAACTGTACGGCGTCAGGTTCCAGTTGCAATTTTTTCAATCCACTGCCGACCAGACCGGTTAACAGGGTTGAATGCAGGTTAGGTGCTGCTATGGTTTGCTGGTATAAAATCTGATTATCCCGCCACAGGGCCACACTGCACTTTACCCCGGAGGTATCCAGGCCCAATACTAACGGATTATCCGGCATGTCGGCTTAACCTGAACCTGCGCCAGTATTTCAGCGGGAATTGAACATCGATATTAATTCTGAAATGCGGCCAGGTAATACTGTTTTCTATTATGTCCGGCCACTCCACGAAATTAATATACCCCCTGTCCCAGAAATCTTCCAACCCTAAATTTTTTATTTCCCGTTGGTCGGAAATTCTGTATAAATCGATGTGATTGATCAAAAATTTTCCCGCATATTGATTCACAATGGTAAAAGAAGGACTGCTGACCTGCTGTTTTGAACCCAGTAAACGGGCAAACTCCTTCACCAGGAAAGTCTTTCCGCTGCCCAGTTCACCGTAAAGCAAGATCGTATCATTCGCGTCAAAGAACGTAACCGCTTCTGCCGCGAAGGCAGATGATTCTTTCTGATCAGCAACTTCCCGGACAATCAGTACTTGCTGCTTCATCTACCCCTTTCTGTCCAGGCGGATAAATGGCAAGATCATCTCCTCCATCGAGGCTCCGCCGTGCTGAAAACTGTCCTTATAATAATTTAAATATTTATTATAGTTAGTGGGATAAATGAAATAATAATCTTCCTTGGCAATTATATAGGTTGTATTGATCCCACGCCTGGGCAGTTTGAAATCAGACGGATTTTTTACATAAATGGCATTTTTTCTATCAACTTTTAAACTGCGGCCATATTTATAACGCAGATTGGTGGATGATTCGCGGTCGCCGATTACTTTGGTACCACGCATTCCCCGGATACTGCCGTGATCGGTAGTTATGAAAAAGACATGGTTGGATCTCGCTAATTCCCGCATCACGTTAAACATCGGGGAGTGTTCGAACCAACTCTTGGTCAGCGAACGATAGGCGGATTCATTGGGAGCAATTTCTTTTAAAATAGGAAGGTCGGAGCGACTGTGCGCCAGCACATCGACAAAATTTAATACAATAGCCAGCAAGGGGGTATCTAAAAATGAGGTCAGATTTTTTTCCAGATATCGGGCATCATCATTATTCATGATTTTAATATATTTGATCTCCCGGTCTAAATTAATGCCATTTCGCAGCAGATTTTGGTCGAGTAGTTCTTTCTCATGTTTGTTCAGACTAATTTCATCTTCATTATCTTTAATCCATAACTCCGGATATTTTTTTTCGATTTCTTCAGGAAATAATCCACTGAAAATAGCATTGCGCGAGAAAGGTGTTGCCGTTGGCAACACGGAAAAATAATAATCACGGTTTACATTGCAATAGTCGTAAAAAAATGGTTCCAGCACCAGCCATTGATCCAGGCGCAGGCAATCGATGACCATCAGGATTACGTTTTTTTTCTGCCGCAGTTCCGGGATGATGTACTTTTTAACCAGGTTAGTGGATAGCAGTGGCGATTCTTCTTTTTTCCAGATCCAGTTCTGATAACTTTTTTCAATGTATTTCCCGAATTCCACGTTGCATTCGCGGCGCTGATCATTTAAAATCTCGCGGTACTGCGGTTCCATCGAACTATCAATTTCCAGGTCCCATTTGAATAGATTCAAATTAAGATCAATCCATTCTTTATAATTCAACGGCGTCAATAACTGCTCCGAAAATTGCTTCAACTCTTCCGTGTATTTCCGGCTTTTCTGTTCAGTGGTTATATTCTTACTATCCAGAATTTTTTTACAGGCTAATAAAATCTGGCTGGGATTAACCGGTTTGGTCAGGTAATCGTCGATTTTTTGACCAATGGCATCCTCCATTAATCGTTCTTCTTCATTTTTAGTAATCATGATCACCGGGATTTGCGGTGAAATATTCTTGATCTCCTGTAATGTGGCCAGGCCATCTTTGCCCGTCATCATTTCATCCAATAATACAATATCAAAATTACCCTCGGCAACTTTGCCGATGGCATCATCGCCATTGGTGGCCGTCTCCACCTCATAACCCTTATTCTGCAAATACAGGATATGAGATTGCAGTAATTCTATCTCATCGTCGGCCCAAAGAATCCGCTTTTTTAACATTCCTGAATCCTTAAAAATAGAAATGAAAAGTAAATAAATATCTAGGTTTTGTCAAATGATTAATTCTGCTTAAGATATGCGTTAAATGGTTCGGTCAGGCGGGGATTTTATTTACCCTTCAGATCCGTAACACCATCCCAATCCGCTCCCGGACTGTTGAATTTATATTCAATACACCTGGTACGGTATTCGGCCGAAGGCATATCATCCGGTACTAACTGCAGGCAGGCTTCAAATGTCGTGATGGCTTTATCCCACTGCTGTGTTTTATAGAATTGCAGACCCTCGCTATAGATGCCCAGCATCTTTAGAAAATTATCGTTTAATTTATCTTCTGCAAAAGCGATTAATTCGAACACCTTTATTGGTTTCTCTTTACCCTTTACCCGGATTAAATCCAGTTCCCGGGTACGAAACTCATTTTTAACATATTCATAAGTAAACTCACTGATCATAATATTTGTACCGTAAAATTTATTGGCACTTTCCAGCCGGGAACCAAGATTTACATGATCCCCCATCACCGTATAATCGAAAACGTCGCGTGAACCCATATTGCCGACGATGACGCTGCCGGTATTGATTCCTACCCGGGCTTGGACTGCAGGCCGACCAGCATCCTGCCATTTTTTTCGTAAGAAATCCAGGCGCCGCTGCATTTGCAGCGCCGCTTTACAGGCCATATACGGGTGCTTACCATAATTTACCGGGATTCCGAACTCAGCCATGATCAGATCCCCTTCATACTTATCAATAATCCCCTGATTGGCCAGTACGATATCGGTCATTTCCGTTAGATATTCATTCAGCAATTGAACCAGTTCCGCCGGGGTCAGTTTTTCGGAGAGGGGAGTAAAACCGGCAATGTCGGAGAATAATACAGTGACCACCTGTTCTTCGCCGCCCAGTTTTAATTTATCCGGATTCTTAACGATTTCCTTAACCACCTTCTCCGGTACATAGTGGCTGAAAGCATCCTGGATCCATCTTTTTTCTTTCTGCGATAGAATGTACTGGTAAACCGTCTGGCCTAAATAAGCGAACGCTATGACCAGTAGCGGTGTACTGATTTCAATAATCGTACTCCAGAATGAAAAGGAAACAAAGGCCATCACAAAATAAACCAGAGCAACAATAATAGTTATCAAAATCCCCCAGAAAGTTGGCAAAAACCGGGTCAGGGAATAAACAATTATGGCCAGCAGAACCAGAATTGCCATCTGCCACCAGAAAGGTATCTGCTGGAGATAACGCTGACTTAGAATCATATTCAGAGTATTGGCATGGATTTCAACTCCATTGGTCAGTATTTTACTGGATCGTCCCTGGGCATCCCGCACTTCCAGATAAGGGGTCGGGAAATCGTCATGCAGTTCCTTCATAGTGGCACCGATCATGACGATCTTATCCTTCAGTTTACCAGAGTAGAGTAAGCCTGGCGGGATGCCAGTAGCTGCATCACCGGAATCGTCGAAGACGTCCATGTCATATTCTTCAATCAGATCGAAATCTTCATCATCAAGCACAGCATCAAAAGAATATTGCGGAAAAGTACCGGCCGGCCCGGCATAGTTAATTATGGTTGAATAACTGTTTATTTTAGGTATCTTAAAGGTATCCAACTGAAAAAAAGTACCACTGTCTGCCAGCGCAACTGCTGTCGGAATTCCTTTATAAATTCTGAGTAATTCAGTGGCAAAAGAAGAATAAAGACTATCATTATAAGTTTGTCCAACCAGATAGCGGCGGTAAAAACCGTCCTGATCCAGGTCGAAAGAGACCAATCCCCAGTGTACTCCGCCCTGACGAAAAACTTCATATGGCGGTACCAGCGTGGCCATGCCGAGCCGGCCTCCAACCGGAATATCGATTTTCCCGGATAAAACGACATTTTTATATTTACTTAATGCATCAGCCAACAAACTATCTGACTGCGGACCATTCTGATCGGCCTGATCAAAAATGACATCGATGCCGATCGCTTTTACACCGGCCTCATTCAAATTTTCAATAACGTGAGCAAAATAAGAGCGGGGCCAGGGCCAGCGGGCTGGTGTCGATTCATCCGATTGATCATCGATGGCCAGAATGACTATGGGTGAATCGGCAACGCTCCGCGTTTGCGTTCCCCTGATTTTAAAGCGGTAATCGAGTAAATTCAATTCCAGATTAAGCAGGGGGGTCAACTGTCCAATGATCACTGCCAGCAGTATCGCTCCAACGACGATCAGCAGCGAAGTAAAAGGCCGGGCGTTATACTTTTGGGATTTTGCCATGATTTTTCTTCACCATAGTTAAATGAAACTTCAATGCACCTGTTTATCGTCGCAGGCTTTTAAAAATTATATTGATACCTCACATTAAAAATGGTATCGGACAGATTCTGCGTGGTGTTGTTCGCCCCCGGGACTTCATAGGCTATCTGGTCAAAGCGCAGTGAAAAAACACCCAATTGCTGATTGCGGTAAGCCAGACCGACCGTATAATTATTTCTGGGCGAATCGAAATCCTCGCCCTGGCTTTTACTGTTGATATTCTGAATGGTCACATTTACAAACGGTTTCAGCAGATCGATACCGATTAAATTGACCAATTCATATTCGACACCTAAAAATATTCTTTGAATATCCGTTTCATATTTTGAGGCAGCTGCCGAGCCAAAACTACTGGCCGATTGCGAATAATTGACCCGGGTGGTCAGGGGGATCTGAAATTTGCTGACCACTCCGATTCCATAAAGCGTAAAATCACTGGCATTCTCTTTTTTAAACTCTACGTTCTCATCCCGGCCATAGGTATTCATGGTCAGTGAAACTGCATTTTTGACCTTGCTCACTTCCAGATTGTAGGTAGTGGATAACATGAAACGCTGGGTGCTATTATCCTCCATATAGTATTGCGGATTGACAAAAGTGGTGGTATCATCGGCAGCAAGGTCATTGGAACGGCTGATACTGGCATAACCAATGGTAAACGACGGAATGTTGCCGACTGGAAAATAGGAAATGGTGGTGCCGAATTCCTGATTAGCAGTACTCAGTAAATCGTCGGATTTGTCCTGATTAAAATTGTTGTAAAATAAATTGATATAGAGTTGGTTGTTCAATACTCTGATATAATCATTAATATAAATACCGGCCAGATCTTTTAACATATACGGATTACCGGGAGTGGCAAAATTCTTGGCCACGCTCAGATATTTTATCTGCAGATCGTTGTTGAAATAACGTAAGGTGGCTTCCAGATTCAGACCCAGGCTGGGATAAGGACTAAGTCCCGGGGTAATGGAAAGAAAACCGGTACTCTCCAGCAGGTTAAACATGCTCTTAGCCGTGGAATTGTTCTTAAGATCGCCATAGACACTGGTCAAAGTATCCCAGGAGATTTCAGGTCCGCTGGCATTGCTGTTGGCCATGCTGGCCTGTACTGCTGCTTCGAATAAAATTCTACGCTGGTCGAAATTCAGATTCAGATCCGTACCCACGACCAGCGATTCCTTAGGATTGTTACCATACTTGATGGATTTGGGATCCTCTTTGGCATTTATTAAATTCAAATTCCAGGTGGCATGGGTACCAAAACGAAAACCCGGGCGCAAGGCCATTACATTTTCAGCATAGACTCCGCCCTCGTTAAGGATTGAGATCACCGGATCACCGACCAGAGTAGAATCCGTAGACGTTTCCTGTCTGGTTATTCCATCGATGCCGCGAAAAGTTTGGCCATATACAAAATCGAATAAGAAAAAGCCTAATTGCACACCAGTTTGAATTCCGCGCACTCTTTTATTATACAAAGTCAGCGGATTATGTATGGGGGTAATATCTCCACCACGTATATATATGTTGTTGTAGTCAGACAGATTATAGCGCAGATTTAAAGTGTAGCGGTTCACCGGCTGACGTTTGGCCGACTCTTCCGAGGAAAAAAGCAACCGGGCCGAGGCATCGAGATTGGAGTAGCGTCCGCTGAATTCACCTCCACCGCGCACGAAATTATCGCTGAAATTAGAGACATCCTGATAGCGGTCTTCCATAAATACCGATCCGCGGTATTTTTTAGGTGTTTGTGCTTCAACCTTGCTGCCGGCCCGGAACGACCATTCCTTTCGGCCAATCATATTATTCTGGGCATCATAAAGATTAAGTTCAATATTATGCGGACCTCCTTTGATTTGCCGGGGAGAGAACGTGATTACCCCATCGGCAAATTCGATCATACTGGTCACATTGGTACCGTCAATCAACAGCTTGCTCTTGGAAAAATCAAAACTGCTCCCGATACCCATTAAATAAGCGGCAATGATCAGTTCATCGGCAGCAACGGTCTCCTCCGGATCCGGACTGATTACCATAATTTCCACGTCATTCTTTTGCATGGCGACTTGAGCCGGAGCAACCAGCATGACATAAGGATTGGTCTGGGCAGATAGCTCGGGTAATGTGCCGATCTTACCCAATTCACCCTCATAGCCGATATAATATTCGATTCGTCCGGTAGTCACACTCTCCGTGTTCAGCGCAGCATAGTACAGAAATCCTTCGTTTTCCATAGTTACCCGCTGGTAATTGCTGCTGCCCACCTGGCGATAAAACAGGTACATATCGTAAACCTGTGATCCGGGCGCATTAAGCATAACTTCAATACGCACATTATCCCCACGTACCACCCCCTGCGGAGTGTCATGGTAAAACAGGGTCGTGTTGGTTCCAGCCAGAACAGGGCAAGATGAGATCAGCAACAGTCCTAGCGTCAGCAGTATATATTTTAACGATTTCATAAAGCACTCCTTGATTAAATTCTCTGCTAATAATCTATAATACAATTAGATTTTAATTCGTAATTAGTAATTGGTATTTAGTAATTCTTTCATCAGCATCGGTTTCTGGTGGAACAGTGCATTTCCGAATACGTTTCATTAAGATATAACAGCTGACCTTTTCGCAAGTGTCTTAAAAGTGTCAAGTGATCATTCTAAAAAATCTTTTTTCCATCGAAAAAACAGATTTTTCCTCGCCTGGCGCTAGACAAACGAGGAAGAATGACACTTTTTGGTCACCCCCGCAAAAGAATAATATTTTCTCTTTCAGTATAGTTTATCAAAAAATATAAATACTTAATCGGTCAACGGCACTAAAACTATCATTCAATCCGGTGATTATTTTTCAGAACCGACTTCGAACTTTAGCAATTTCTTCTCACCGGACTGGTTCTCAAATTCAAATTCAAAATCATCCTGCAGACCCAGGCCATCACTCCAGACTCCTTCGCCGGCTTTGGTTTTCCTGGTCATCGGTGCAGTTTTAGCATCGGCAACTTCCACCGTCTCCCCGGCCCGCGCCAGTGCGGTGCCCACCTCATTGGAAACTTCAACCACTCCACCCAAACAATGATACAGGGTCACCCCCTCAAATTTTTGTTCGGAGATCCATTCGGTACCTTTGACACTGGCTACTGAGGTGGGGGTCGAAATTTCAAACTTGCCGCGTTGCTGGGTAACCTTGGCATACAGAGCACCAACTTCCAGATATACATTTTTCAGGATTTCATCTTTTTGTTTTTTAGCCTTGATCCGGCAGGTGGAATTGGCCCGGATGCGCACAGTGCTGGCATCATCAACAAAACGTATTGCGGCGAAACTCTTGTCGCTGGTGACTATCTTGTCTCCATCCTGCAAACGTGAACCTTTATCCATTTTGACGGCTACGGCAGTAGCTTTTTCACCACGCATTAAGGAGACTGTACCGGCCGATTTTAATACAATGGCCACTGTCTCGGCCGCATAAAGCAGAGCAAAGGCAACCAGCAAAATCAACGTTGCCAGAATTAAACTGATTATTCTATTTTTTATTTTCATGATGCCCATCCTATTCTTGCGATGATAATAATTCCAGACCATTAACCTGGGTCACTTTACCCTGATAAGAATTTATTTTATTGTACAGGTCGGTGACATCTATCTTCTCACCGTTCAGACGCATTTCTTCGATGCTGTAATTATTCAGAGCCTTGGCGATATCATCCACCTGATCTCCCAGCAGATAGCGCAGCATTCTTAGAATATCGGCGGTCATTACCTGTTTTTGTACATCTTCAGAAGCGGCGGACGGATCGACATACTTAAACACATATAGTGGTGAAGATATTTCATCGGTTCCTTTGGTGGTTTGCAGCAGAAGCAACACCCGCCAGACATACGTGCCTGGTTCCAGGGGCTGTTCCCCCTCACCCTGTGGATACTGATAAAAAGGATTACGAATCTTTTTTTCCAGATAGGGGGTGGTCGTCAAGACTTCATCAGCGCTGGTATGATATTCCTCTTTCTGAAAAACCTGGATCAGAAAGGGGTCCTCCAGCAAGAAATTGGGATCAGATACATTTATATTGACGTTGGTATTGAATTGAAAAACCGGAAATTGCGTATAAATAATTTCGGGGTTGTTATAATCGGCATTACCAGGTGCAACCGGTAAAACAAAAGGAGTGTTAACAATATCGATTATTTCCACATTGGAAGGCACCTCGACTTCACCCCCCTGTACCCAGATGACCCTGAATTCATATTTCCCCGGTGGTAATTTACCTCCGGCCAGAACTTCATTCTGAAAATCATCATTAGGATAGGTGACATTCGTTTCAGTAAATTTAACGCTGGATTCGTTGGGTAATATAATACCATTGCTTAACTCAATATTGTTGAAGGAAGTAAAACCCGCAGGCAAAATAAAATCGTTGGTCAAAGCATTGACCAGTTCCTCGGACCCTCTGGTAACTAAAAATTTTAATTTGCTATATGGCAGGTTCCCTCCGCTGCGGTTTTCAAGCGTCACCTGAAACAGAAACTCGGCCGACTGCAGTTGCAGAAAATCAAAATTGGACAGATAGACCACCTGGGCATTATGCAGCGCCGGTGATAAAATGATCTGCACCCGCACATCATTCTGCGCCAGCAGATTGCTGCCCCACAGCAAAACAAACACCAACACAAAGAAAATTAAAATTTTCCTGGAATTTATAAACTGCATAAGACCTCCACTGGTTTTATAATATAAAATAGTTATCCCTGTTTTGGTACATCATGACTTGCATCACAAACATACTATTATAATTAATTTATCGCTAAGGGAAAACAAGAAATTTATTTAAAAAGGCATAAAGGCACTAAGTAAGAAGTCCCTTAATTCCTGAGTACCTGAGTACCTGAGAAAAAAGAGAAAAATGGACAGAGGATCACCTTAAAGGTGGCTAGCTTAATAGCCGTTGATGACAAATCTCTGTGTACCTTTTGTTACCTATTAACCTTTTAGCCCCTTTACCCTTTGACCTTCTTCCTTTTACCTTTGGCCTTACCTTTTTCCTTTTTCTCAGGTACTTTTTTTACTGCTTATTTATTCCTTCTATTATTCCCTCGATCAACTTAGAAAATTTTGCTTTAACTTTCTCCGCTGTGCAGGTCACGTCGTCATGACTTAACTTTTCAGTTCCCATACCGGTAGCCGGGTTAGTAATACAGGATATCCCGATCACCTCCAGTCCGGCCTGCCTTGCTACCAGCACTTCCGGTATCACTGACATGCTGACCGCATCAGCCCCCAACCGGGCCATCATCCGTACCTCAGCTGCCGTTTCATAGCACGGTCCGGTTGTAGCACATAATACCCCCCGCTGCAGTTTAATTTTATTGGCCCGGGCAACTTTACTGACCAGATCAAAATACCGGGTTGAATATGCCTCAGACATATCCGGGAATCTTGCCACCTCATATGAAGTATGATCAGATTTCTCACCCTGCCTGAGGCGGGAATTCGAAATGACAGAACGAAACTTGTCATTCCGAGCGAAAGGAGTCCCGGGAAACCGGGACGACTGTGGCGAGGAATCTTTTAAACTGTCATAGTCACTATTCCCGGTTGGTAAAATTAACGGATTATGGAACATCAGATTGATCTGATCGGTGATCAGCATCAAATCCCCTGGTTTAAACCTGCTGTTGATGGCTCCGGCAGCATTGGTCACTATCAGTAATTTTATACCCAGGCCGGCCATAATGCGTACCACAAAAGTTATTTTTTCAACCGGATACCCTTCATAATAATGGGTACGGCCGTGCACAACCAGCAGGGAAATTCCTTTTAACGTACCAAAAATAAGATTTCCATAATGACCGGTTACGGTAGAAACGGGATAGTGCGGGATCTCAGCGGCAGCAATTTTTACAGGATTTTCAATTCGTTCAACCAGGGCACCCAGGCCCGTACCGAGTATGATGCCAATTTTCGCTTCCGGGATTGTGCGGGAGTGTATGCAGTCTATTGCCTGGACCAGGTCAGGTCGCATCCGGCTTTATAACCGTTTTATAGATAATCCGTGCATATTCAAACAGGGAATAGGGGAGCATCACAATAGCGATAATCGTCAAGGGCCATTTAAGAAACTCGATATTGAGCAGAAAAACTATTACCAGGGCTACGATAAAAGTAACCGTGAATTTACCCGGTTTGTTGGAAGAGATTACATTCTTTTTCGAGGCGATCAGTACGGCCGAACCGCCCAGCAGGATAAGATCCCGGCCGATGATCGCAGCGGTGATCCAGAATGGAAAATTCTGATAAAGGGTCAAGGCAATCAATCCCCCGCCAATACAGATTTTATCCGCCAGCGGGTCGATCATTTTGCCGAAGCCAGTAATCTGATTCAAACGCCGGGCCAGAAAACCATCCAGCAGATCGGTACAAAAGGCCAGCACAGCCAGCACCACCACAACTATATTCTGCTGCAGCGAAATATAATAGAACAGAGGAAACACAAAAAAGATACGGATAAAACTCAATGAGTTTGAGATGTTGAATATTTCACGCCGGTTCATCTTTGCTTCTTTCACTTACACGGTTGATCGGTTTAGTTTATAGTGATTGCATAGGGCATCAGGTATAACGGCCGGGTTTGCAGTTGCCGGCAGTACTGTTCCAGTTCCTGTACTGGGTTTTTAAACAACCGGGAACTCAAAGTCAGGGTTCTGAAAATTTGACTGAACAGGGAGCGGCTCTTGGGATAGACCGAGATCTGTACTCTGGTTTCCGCTTTTATGCCGGCCATTTTTTTAGCAATCATGATCGCTTCGTTTAGTCCACCGAGGGTATCGGCCAGGCCCAGTTCCACCCCCTGTTCACCGGTCCACACCCGTCCCTGGGCCAGGCGATCCACCTGCTCAAAAGATTTTCCACGGCTGTCGGCAACTTTCTGGACAAATCCGGAATAGGTACTTTCGATTATCCGCCTGACCGCCAGGCGCTCCGAGTCTGAAAATTTATCATTCAAACTGAGCAGACCGGCATTTTTGCCCCGCTGTAGCACGGAGACATTCACCCCGATCTTCTGATACAATTCCTTCAAACTGAATTTGCCGATAAAGACGCCGATCGAGCCAATCAAACTCGGACCCTGCACCAGCATGGTGTCGGCGGCGATGGCCATCAGGTATCCGCCGGAGGCGCCCACATCGGAGACACTGGCGATCACCGGTTTCTCTTTACGTGCTTCATTGATGGCATGCCATATCTCATCGGCTGCCGGAGCGAGTCCCCCCGGGCTGTCGATACGCAGGATGATTGCCTTGACCGATTTGGAGTCACTGGCCAGTTTAAGATTGCGGATTACCCGGTCGGCGCCCATGGTACTGCCAAAAATGGGATCGTCGCCATCATCGCCATCCATGATCGTGCCCTGGCAATAGATCAAAGCCAGACGCGGACCGCCGCTATAACCAAGTGAAGTGGGATTGATATTGGCATATTGCAGTGCCGATATTCTGGACAATTTCCGCGGCCCGGTTTTGAATATATCCACAACCTGATCGGCATATTTGATTCCATCGATCAATTTATGTTCCAGGGCCATATCGGCTGTAAAGGCACTTATATTGTCGATCAGGTTTATAATCTCTTTTTCATCCAGATTTCTGTTTTTACTTATAGTACCAAGCAGATCGGCATAGCGGTTATCCAGGATGTCATTGAGCACTTCCCTTTCGGTCTCAGATATATCGTTGCGGGTATACATTTCGGGGGCACTTTTGTACTTACCCACATGTTCGTAATCGGCTGCGATACCCAGTTTGCCAAGCAGATCTTTGTAATAAGAGAGCTCGGCCCGGAATCCGGTCAATAAAATGGTCCCTTCCGGCTGCATAAAGATGGAATCACAGGCAGTAGCCAGATAGTAATCACGGGTCAGGGCCAGGTCGAGCAGAGCGCATACTTTCTTGTCCGATTTGCGGAATTCCGCGATTAACTGCCGCAGTTCATGCAATTTAGCCAACCCCACCTGCAGGTTTTCGATTTCCAGCAGCACACCTTTGATACGTTTATCGCCGGAGGCATATTTAAAACTCTGCCTGACCTTCTTCAGGTCCAAACCAGAACCTTGAAAATATTCTTCGATCGCATCGGGTGGTTTATACTCTGGCAGGGATCCCGACAGTTGTACACTCAGATAACCATTCGCCGGGATAACCGGTTCGGTATCGAACAAAGCCGTGATAAATAAAACAGCGAGTACGATCAAGACAATAAAAACGCCCAGGATGATGGCAAACCACATAAAAAATTTACGCATATGTTTTCCTTTTTCCCTTTGTGCCTTACGAGATTGCTTCGTCCCGACCTGTCGGGACTCGCAATGACCTTTGTCTGTTACTCAGGACTATCGGGCAGGTCGCGACCTGCCCCTACTAATTACCTTTGTACCTCTTAACCTTTTAACCTGTTTACCTTTCTACTGCAACAGTGCTTTAATCTTGGTCGTCAGCAAGTCGATGGCCACCGGGTTTTCGCCCCCTTGCGTGATGATGATATCGGCATATTCCCTGCACGGCTCGACAAACTGCAGGTACATCGGGCGCACGGTGTACAGGTACTGGTTAATTACCGATTGAACCTCGCGTCCTCGCTCGCTGATATCCCGTTGCAGCCGGCGGATAAAGCAGATGTCGGCCGGGACGTCGATGTACACCTTTATATCCATCAGATCGCGCAGTTCCGCTTCGTGCATGATCAAGATCCCTTCCAGTATGATGATCTGGTGGGGACCCAGCGCACGGGTTTCGCTGCTGCGGGTATGGGTTTTATAATCGTATACCGGGTGGGCGATTGTCTTACCGGCAAGCAGGTCGCGGATCTGTGTTATTAACAAGGGATGATCGAAAGCCGCGGAGTGGTCGAAATTACGGATGCCGCGTTCGTGCATTGGAATGTCTTTCAGGTCT